>JALFLX010000072.1 GCA_022774485.1 Bacilli bacterium | reverse complement strand
AGAAGAAGCACCATCAGAAGCGGCAGCACCCATGAAGCCACCTAAGATGGCATCCTGAGAATAGTATTCCTTACATCTACCATCGAAGTGAGATCTATTGGTGTTGGCACCCGGACCCCACCAACCGGTAGTACCGACCTGGAGAGCCATTTCAGCAGTGAGTTCACCCATTCTGTGGATGAGTTCAGTGTTGAAGGTAGCGGCCTGTAACGGAGCATCAGCCCAAGTGAAGGTCTTACCTAAGTTCAAAGGTCTATCCGTATTGGCATCCTTGGCTTTGCCGATAGCAGCTAAAGCTGGCTGTTTAGAAGTGAATAAGGACTTCATTTCATCATAGGTGAGCTGGTTCATGAAGGCATCCCATCTTGCAGTATCGGAGAGTGGAACATTGGCCATATCCTTCAACATGATGGCAGCCTTGCCATTGACACGGCCAGTGGTGTTATCCACAGCCTGAGTCCAGTTGGCTGGAATCTGGCCTTCTTTATTCCATGGCTGATCCTTATCGATGGAGCCAGCTTCATTACCGAAGAAGTTGTTCAAGTTGTTTTCGGCACCCATGTTGAGGGAATCCTTGAACTTTTGGATAGCCTCTTCCTTCATGATCAAATCATCATAGGTTGGAGCATGTGGGAAGGTACCTTCCATATCGCCTCTGGATAACTGCTGTTCAACAGAGCCGACACCATTCTTCTTAGACCAGGAACCATCGCTTGGACGGAACATGTAGTCTAATTCGTTTGGATCAGAGAACAATGGTTTGGATTCGCCGCCAGAGACCAAATCATGATCGAGATTGACTCTATCGGTGATGGTGAATTTGTATTCATCATATTCATCCAAAGCTGGATCATCATTGGTTTCCTTAGAACGTAATTCAGAGGAAGAACCCATGGCCTTTAAGGTATATTCACCAGCATCTAATTCCCAACCCTTATGGGTATCAGTAGAAGTGTTGTTCTTACCGAAATCATCAAAGGAAGCTAAGTCCTGAACGTCGACTTCGATAGTGACAGTCTGTCTTTCACCTGGTTTTAAGATACCAGTCTTGGCAAAGCCAACGAGTTTAACGTAGGCCTTTTCAATCTGACCGGCAGTGTATGGAGCAGTTTCATAAAGCTGGACGGTCTTCTTACCATCGACTAAGCCAGTATTCTGGACTTCGACCTGAGCATAGATCTTCTTGACCTGATTTTCACCTTCAGCAAAGACGTTACCGGAAGTGAGAAGAGTCTTACCGGCCTTATCCAGATAAACACCCTTCATAGTGAAAGCGAAATCAGTGTAGGACTTACCGAAACCGAATGGATAGACGACATTATCATGATGCCATTTATCAGCGATAGCCTGACGCTGTTCAGCTGATAAAGACTTGGCGGCTAAGGAAGTGTTACCTTCAGCAATTTCATGCCAGAAGGTTTCATAATACTTGTAGCCAAAGTAGATGTTTTCTTCGTAATCCATGAAACGGATACCGGAGAGCTGAGTTCCCGGAAGACCAGTGAGATAGCAATCCTTGACGTTTTCGGAATTTGGATAACGACCGACATAATCGCCTGGAGTATCAGCATCTAAGGAACCATATCTAAACTGACGGCCGGTAGAAGTATTCTGCCAGGTTGGGTCAGCAGTGAAGTCCTTTTCATATTCAAGAGAAGCACCACCAGATGGGTTGATCGTACCAGCTAAGATGCCACCGACAGCATTGATACCAGCGGAGTGGATACCTGGACGACCGAACCAAACGATAGCGTTGATGCCATCATCCTTTTCAAGGTTGTAGAATTCAAAGGCGTGAGAGGAGTTGAGGGTGACGATAACCTTCTTGAAGTTTTCCTTAGCAAATTTGATTAATTCTTGTTCAGAAGAGGAAAGCTGTAAACCATGTTTGACTTCAACATAGTCTTTGCCATCCTTGGTATGTGTGGCAGTTTCTCCTTCTTCTTTTGGAGACCAGGAAGAATGTTTATGTTCCCAATTATATGGGGCATCGGCTTCATCAGTGAGCTTCTTGTCCTGGATTTCTCTTAAAGCACCATCCTGATCTCTGCTACCATCAGCCCAGTTCTCACCGGTGTTGTTTTTGGAAGTCTTACCAGTCAAAGCAACTTCTGGGGAAATGTTTTCCTTACCGACAACTCTCTGTAAGACGATAACTGCAGCGTCATTGTAATTATGAAGCGAACGCTTGACGGATTCAGAGAATTCAGTGACTTCTTTCTTTTCTTCTCTGGATGGAAGATTGTTATAGAAGTCTTCCATAACAGGGTTAACAGCGAAACCGGCATTTCTTAAACCAGAAGCCATTGGATCAACAGTGTTTGGAGCAACGATAGTGCCATCAACACCTTCAGCGAGTTCAGCAGACTTTACGCCAAGAACAGTAACTGCTGTATTTGCTGGATCAAGTGGTAAAGTACCATCATTCTTGAACATGACAGTACCTTCAGCGACGATTTTACCATTGTGTTCATGAGCAGCATTGAAAGCATCAAACTTATTGTCGAACTCAGTATAGAACTTACCACCATACTGCATGTTCTCGTTTCTACCGTGAACAGCAGTACCAATGCCCCTCATAGGAGCGGCAGTGAAAGCAACAGCACCTGCGAGACCAATTAAGGAGAATGCTGCGACTTTCATCTTCTTAGACAACTTAGATTTGGAATTCATGAGAAAAATTCCCTCCTTTGCTTTATGGTTTGAGTGTATTCTTTGTTGTAAGAGCTTACAATTTCAGTGGCATAAGTTGTCATACGTGACGGCATAAGTTGTAAGGGTGCCTTCTTTGTGCAAGGAAGTATACAAGTGTTTTCACTTACTGCTACATTTTCATCATTAAATCGGCATTTGTTGCTTTTTTATTAAAGAATACACAACCAAAAGTGTGATGAAATCTGAAATATATCGATAAATGCTATAATTTTGTAGCTACACAATCTGAATCCAAGAGGCAACAGAAAATAGTTGTGTAGCAACGGTCATTTCCCTGCTGCTTCCTGGATTCACGGAAAGGACCTTTTTCTGACTTTCTATAGTTTGTCAAGTACTTAATGAATATCTCACATTATAGCGAATGGACACATAAAAACCCTCTCCCTACGGCAAGGAATGTTATTCATGAGCTATAATGTGAGGAACGAAGCTATGCCGCTACCGTCTTGTCGGCATACTTTCCGGTGATGATGGGGTTGATGAGCGTCTCCATGCCTTCCGAACCGGCCGTGATGTCCACCGAGCGGTACAGGGCATTGAAGTGAACCCTAATCCAGCTTCTTTTCAGAAAGTTGAATTATTTCACAGCCCCCACGTTAAGCTTGCATTGGAAAACATACATCGAGATAGAAGACTTGATCTTTATGACTGAAATTAACAAATCCATTGTACTTTTCTGATATCCTCTGCATGGATTTGATACCAAAGCCATGAGAATCCTTATCCTGATTACTAGTCATTGGAAGCCCATCTTTTAAAGTGATTTCATCGACAAAGCTATTTTCAACATGGAAGGAAATCATGTTCTTATTCTGCTTGATGTTGACAAAGATGAAGCGACTGTTCTGATCGACGACCTTTTTTGCCGCATCGATGGCATTATCCAAGGCGTTTTCAAACAAAGAATAGATATCGTAATTTTCCATGAAGTCGAAGAGCTTGCCGTCGACCATGCAGGTCATTTCAATACCATACTTTTCACAGACCATAGCACGATTAGTCAAAACCAAATCGACTGCTTCGTTCCCAGTCTTATAAATGGAGTTGAATGCAGAGATTTCTTCAGAGATTTTCTTCTTTTCTTCGGCCGTCCAGTATTCTTTACCGGCCATCATGTCATTGATGTGATGTTTTAAATCATGGGCACGGATACTGATAGAATCCATCGCAGCCTTAGAGATTTCATATTGTTTCTTCTCTTCTTTGAACATGTTGTCCATGATGGCAATTTCTTTTTCAAGATATTCCTTGTCCATCATACCAAAGAGAATGGCCAGACATAACAAACTAGTAACCAAATTATAGATTTGGGAAATCAATGAACTTACATCGGAAATACCAAAACGAGGAGCAATTCTGGCAAAAGAGGAAATCATGATGTTCAAGGAAATGATGATAACCGCAACAATAGAAACTCGTTTCCTATTCATCAATGTCTGAACATAAGTGTTTTTCAAATAGAAGTAACTGATAATACTGCAAATAAGGATAGTAAAGGAGAAATTGATCAATAGATGCTGCCATTGAAAGAAGGACCAAACCTTATCAAGACTAGTAATGGAGAAAAATAAATCCTGGAAGGTCGATACGAAGTGATGAGCAGCATAGCCACTTACACCTAAGAAAACAAAGTTTTTGAATCTACCTTTAAAACAAAACGAAATCATCAATATGGCAATTGCGAGAATGGAAAGATACATGAAGACCATGTAGAAATAAGATCCCCACGCATTTCTGATTCTGATCAATGGAAAGAAGAATACTGAAGCACCACCGACTAAGAAAGTGATAACCACCCTAATCGGATAATGATCACGACGAGCCAAACGAATACCGAAGATATTGGCCATCACGAATGTTTCAATAAAAATGATCAGGTTAATGTAGTTGATAGACGTGACATATCCAAAGTTCAAGTTCATAAGGAGCCTCCTAAAAATCTAGCAAAGTCATAAGAGAATTCCTTTTTTCGATTACGGGAGATAAAGAGTGTCTCACCATTCGTCAGCTTACAGTCCAGTTTATCGATAGATGAGATGTAGTTCATATTCACCACGAAGGAATAGTTCAGACGAGTAAAGACATTCGGCGGAAGCTTGGTCTCTACATCCTTCAATGCGCCTCGACAAACGATATTGCCGTCAATGGTATGGTAAATGATATTATGCTTAGACACTTCGACATAGATGAGATTTTCCGTCTTGATGATATTGTCTTTCACCAGAAGATTGATAGACATACTCTTTCTTCTTTCGATGATGTTATTCACACGGACCATTTTTTCTTTGAGGATACCGACCGATATTGGTTTCAAAATAAAGTCAGTAGCATTGACGGTATAACCATCAATGGCATACTTAGCCACCTGAGTAACGATGATGAGAGGAACACTCTCATCAGCCTCCCTGACTTTTTGACTGGCAAAAAGACCAGATTTGCCTGGCAAATCGATATCTATGAATATCAAATCATACTGACAATGGTACTGGCTTAGGAATTCTTCAGCAGACGGATAGATATCCAAAGCAGAATCAGTATTCGTCAAATCACAGTATTCACGCCAGACATCTTGTAGCCTTTTGGCATCATTTACCGAATCTTCAATCACAGCGACAGGCAGCATACCAGGTTTCCTTTATATCCTCTTGAACAAACAAATAAGAAATAAAAACTTTTTATGGAAATCATTGATAAACTGAAAAAATTTTATTTCTAATATAGATAAAATATAAGCTTTTGTTTCCATTTATGCAACAAGAAGCACTTGTAAATTCCCCGACTTTCGCAGATGAGTAGTAGAATCTTTTGCGTTTCGCTAATCTGAAAATCTATCAAATTCATTGCTTGGAGGCAAAATTGCCTCTGTTTTTCTATACTTAGATCAGGATATTTCTACCTGGATTCATACCATGAGGAACACTCTAGGGTGTTCGCGACTAACATTCGTTATAGAATAATGTCACTAGCATGAATGGAGACATATGGAGTCTCCTGATCTTTTTCTTCGCAGGCATGCGAAGACTGATCCGGGAATGTGAAAGTTAGCATTTTAGGAACTATGATTCCGAGCGAAAAAAATTTTCATTCCCCTATCCATCGAAGGAGGTAATAGTACTGTTGGGGAACTACAAATTATCGTCAATCGAGGACGTTCACCTCAGGCCTGTGACGTGCCCGTCACAGAGAAAAAGGCCGCCGAGATGGCAGCCTATGAATTACTGATGTCTCGTGTGGAGGTAGCTTCTAATATTAGAGAGGTTCTGGTAGACAGTGGAAGAATCATCCTCCTCAACGATGAGGGTAGGAGCTTGGTTGATTCCAAATTTAAGAGCGATGTTTTTCCCTTCTTCTTCCTTGTCAGCGACGACAACATCGTAGGGAACACCAGCCTGAGAGAGAAGGTTCTTTGCGACTTTGCAGTTGGGGCAGGTGGAGGTGGTGACTAAGATGTTGCGATGGGTGTGAGAATGCATGGTGGGGACACAAGAGCAAGGGGTGGATGCAATCTCGCCTTTGTCAGCAGTGGACTGGATAGAAGAAGCAGGGGTTTCTCTTCCAAAGAGCTCCTGAGGAGTGTAAGTCTTTCTGCTGTTGAACTCACTGACCTTACCATCGTTCCAATTCTTAACTGGACGATAGTAACCGGTGATTCTCGAATAGACTTCCGCTTCTTTTCCGCAGTGCGGACAGGTGAAGTGTTCTCCAGAGAGGTAGCCGTGATCCTGGCAGACAGAATAGGTGGGGGAGAGAGTGAAGTAAGGAAGTTTGAAGTTATAAGCGATCTTCTTGACTAACGAAGCTGCACTCTTCCAATCGGGGAGTTTTTCTCCTAAGAATGCGTGGAAGACTGTTCCGGAGGTGTAAAGGACCTGGAGATTATCTTCCATCTCTAAAGCTTTGAAGATATCATCGGTGTAATTGACCGGGAGGTGAGAGGAGTTGGTGTAGTAGGGTTTACCGCCGTTTAAGGAAGCAGTCTTGATATCTTTGAACTCTTCGACATCGTGCTTAGCGAAGCGATAAGTGGTGCTCTCTGCCGGTGTGGCCTCTAAGTTGAAGAGAGCTCCATAGCGTTCCTGATAATCGCTGAGACGGGTTCTCATGTGCTTGAGAATCTCTTCGGCTAAGCGGTTGCCCGCTTCGGTAGTGATGTTACCGCCATCGAACCATTTGGCGTTTTCTAAACACTCGTTCATACCGACCAAACCGATGGTGGAGAAGTGGTTTTGGAAGGTTCCTAAGTAGCGTTTGGTGTAAGGATACATTCCCTGATCCATGAGTCTGGAGATGACTTTTCTCTTGCAGTCTAAGGATCTAGCGGCGATATCCATATAATGATCTAACATCTGATAGAATTCTTCTTTGGTGTTAGAGAGGTAGGAAATACGAGGTAAGTTGATGGTGACAACGCCGATGCTTCCGGTGGACTCACCGCTTCCGAAGTATCCCCCGCCTTTCTTTCTGAGTTCTCTTAAGTCGAGACGAAGTCTGCAGCACATGGAGCGGACATCGCTCGGTTTCATATCGGAGTTGATGTAGTTAGAGAAGTAAGGAGTTCCGTATTTGGCAGTCATGGTGAAGAGGAGTCTGTTGTTTTCAGTATCGGACCAGTCGAAGTCTTTGGTGATGGAATAAGTCGGGATAGGATACTGGAATCCTCTGCCCTGATAATCTCCTTCGATCATGATTTCGATAAAGGCCTTGTTGACCATATCCATCTCTTTTTTGCACTCGCCATAGGTGAAGTCCATCTCTTTTCCACCGACTAAGGCAGGCATGTTGACCATATCTTCCGGTACGGTCCAGTCTAAGGTGATGTTGGTGAAAGGTGCTTGGGTTCCCCAACGGGAAGGGGTGTTGACACCATAGACAAAGGACTGGATACACTGTTTCACCTCATCATAGCTGAGGTGGTCAGCTTTGACAAACGGTGCTAAATAGGTGTCGAAAGAGGAGAACGCCTGGGCGCCTGCCCACTCGTTCTGCATGATACCTAAGAAGTTGACCATCTGGTTACAGAGGGTGGAGAGATGCTTTGCCGGTGCGGAGCTGATTCTTCCAGTGACACCGCCTAAGCCCTCTTTGATGAGCTGTTTTAAAGACCAGCCAGCGCAGTATCCAGAGAGCATGCTCAAATCGTGGAGGTGGATAAAGCACTTGCGGTGAGCGTCGGAAATCTCTTTGTCATAGACTTCGCTGAGCCAGTAGTTCGCAGTGATGGCACCGGAGTTTGATAAGATCAAGCCACCCAAAGAGAGGGTGACTGTAGAGTTTTCTTTGACTCTCCAGTCTTTCTCGGTTCCAATGTAGCCATCGACGAGCTTTTTATAATCGATGAGGGTGTTCTCGGCATTTCTGACCTTCTCATGCTGGTTGCGATAGAGGATATATGCCTTAGCAGTCTGGGGATATCCTAATTTCATCAAGGCGTTTTCCACCTCATCCTGGATTTCCTCAACTGTCGGAGTTTTCTTTCCAGAAGCATTTAAAGAAGAGACGACAATGAGCTCGACTGCACGGGACATCGTTGAGACATCTCTAGCGGCAACTTCACTCGTCGAGATAAAGGCCTTAGCGACCGCATTTTCTATCTTTTCTGCTTCAAACTGCTGAATCGTACCATCTCTTTTGATAATGTTTTCCATAAGTCTTTCCCTCACAATCCGTAATTCATCCCGTCTTCCAACAAACAGATCTTCCCTTCCTGAAGGCTTCTCTTGACATCGATGAGCCGCTGGTTTGAGCTTCCTCTGAAGAGACAATCTTTCGTTAAGAGAGAGAGGACAAAAGGTCCGTCCACGAGGACATCGAGATTCTCGATGGCTTCTCTTGCCTCTTTTAACGTCTCATCTTCTAAAATCTGCTCAAACGTCCATCCGGTGTAACACCAGACATTGATTCCTTCCTGAGAGCAAAAATCGATGATTTCCTTGCAGGCTTTTGCCTGGAGCAAAGGATCTCCGCCAGAGAGAGTGACTCCGTCAAGATACTTCGTGCTCCGGATATCTTCTTTGATCTCTTCGGTGTCGCAAACAGCACCCTGGTCCAAAGCCCAAGTCTCTGGGTTTTGACATCCAGGGCAGTGATGTGTGCACCCTTGGAAGAATACAACGTAACGGACACCCGGCCCATTGACTGCAGAGTGCCGCTCAATCCCAGCGACGTGTGCAATCAAAGCGCTTTCCTTCCTTTCAAATCTATCTTGATCCCCTTCACAGGGAATTTTAGACTGCCACTATTATTCAAAAAACAAACGGGAAAAACAATCAAAAAGCAAGCCGATACTCTTTAAAATTTCACTTCTTTTTTTCTATGAAAATCTTTCCTGTAAACAACCTGAAAACCCCTCTTAGATTGTTACTAAATAGCCACTAAAAGAGATGAAAATACTACGAATTTTGATATTACAAATGTAATAAACAAGAGTTGGAAACTCCCGGAGGAATACAAAACTGAAAAGTCAAAAAAGCCGATGATTTCGGATATTTTGCACTTGATATTTAACTCGTTGTCCGTTTTTTCAACTCCGGATGTTTTTTGTTAGTCAACACTAAAACAGTTGAATTGAACCCTTTGTCTCTCTTTCTATTTTCAAAGAATTTCTCGTTTCACATTTTGGGCTTTTCGCAAAATTATTTCTATCCTCTTGTATCTCATTTTGTTCTATGGTAAGCAAACAGTTCTTATCACTTATTCTCTTTCTAAAGAAGAATACAAATGAGAGCAAAATAAGATGCATAGAAGAAAAGACATGAAAGGGGTTTATCGCAATTATCTCTTTCCTTTTTTCAAGAAAAGTTCGATCTTTTCAAGAAACAAGAGCATTTTCCTATCGAAATGGCGTATAGTACTAATACATGGAAAAAGAGACATTATGACAAAACCCATCAAGACAAAACTAATCATCGTCATCACCGGTGCACTTCTATATATCCTATTAAACTTTTTACCCTTCAGCAGATGGATTGAAAACGAATACGGATATCTCGCGTTAAGATTCACTGTCTTACTCCTGATGTCAATCGCATTGATTCTCTTAAAGAAAAAGAATCACATCGAATTAGAGATTCCACACCATCAGATTTCATACCTCTGGTTAATTCCCTTAGCGGTTCCCTGCTTCTCAAACTTCCTCTATGTTCTCTTCATGGATATCTCTCCCTTAGGAACCATCAACGCCGGCATGTTGACTCTTGATCTGTTCACTGACTTCTTCTTATCGATTGTCGAGGATCTCTTGTTTGTCGACATTCTCAACAGTCTCTTCTTAGATCTCTTCAACGGAAAAATCCGCAAAGCAAAGCTCCTCTCGATGATGCTCTGCGCCACAATCTTCACGGTCATTCACTCCTACAACTTCCTTTATGATACTCCCTCTGTGGCAGCCTTTGAGCTCATGTTTATCTTCTTAGTCACGCTAGAATGTTCCTACTTAGCCATCTACTTTGATAAAGAGTGGATTCCGATCGCGTTCCACTTCTTGTTCAACGCCATCGACTTCATCACCTTTGAAGCGATCTTCGATGTCACAATGAGCTTGAAGTACTTCGGCTTCTCAATACTTATCGCTAGCTTTGACCTCTTCTATATCTTGGCCTTAATCAAAATTTCCTCGCTTCAGAAATACAGGGCAGAGCCAATTTCCTTCAACTGATAACAATAACCTTTCTTCGCATGTCTTCATGCGAACAAAGGTTTTTTTCATTTTGAATCAAAAAGAGAGAAAAACACACCCGTAGTTTCAATTCGAAAACATCGAACTTTTTCGCCGATTTTTTCGAAGAAAAAGAGTATAATTTTTTCTCGAGGTATTCTTATGAGAGAAGCGTTAAGATTCAAAATCAAAGACATCGCCTACATCGGCGTATTCGCTGCCTTACAGTGTATTATTTCCGGATTCGCGATTCCGATCGGTCCGATTTCTATCACCTTAGCGACCTTAGGAATCTATCTTTTTTCCGCGCTGTTCCCAGTCAGAATCTCTGTCAGTGTTGTCATTGTCTATATCTTATTAGGTATTATCGGTTTACCAGTCTTCTCAAACTTCAACAGCGGTATCGCAGTCCTCACCGGAGTCACCGGCGGATATATCATCGGCTATATACCCTTAGCCCTGATTGAAGGAATCTTGATTGAAGTGTTCAAAGATAAGAAGTGGACCTATCCTATTTGGATGATTGTCGGCACCATTATCCTTTATCTTTTAGGCTCTATTCACTTCTTCTTTGTCAACAACCAAGCTACTACCTTTTTCCATATCTTAAAGGTCTGTGTCTTCCCATTTATCCCGATTGACTTAGCAAAGATTGTCATCGCTACCTTGCTCTCAATCAAATTAAGACCGATCGTGATGAGAAATCTGTACTGATTTCTTTCTATATCAATATATATACTCTTGAAAATGAAACCATAACAAAAGGTCACCCGAAGGTGACCTTTTTGTTTGTGTTAGTCGAGGTGAGGTCCAGCGACCACTAAGGCCTTACCAGCATCGTTTGTCTCGTATTTGTGGAAGTTCTTGATGAAGAGAGATGCTAATTTCTTCGCCTTTTCATCCCAGATGGCGGCATCTTCATAAGTATCTCTCGGATCTAAGATATGATCATCAACTCCCTCTAAGGAAGTAGGAACTTCGAAGTCGAAGTATGGGATCTTCTTGGTCGGAGCTTTTAAGATTGCGCCGTTTAAGATGGCATCGATGATACCTCTGGTATCTTTGATGGAAATACGCTTGCCAGTTCCGTTCCAGCCGGTGTTGACTAAGTAGGCTTTGGCACCGCTCTTTTCCATGTGGCGGATTAACTCTTCCGCGTATTTGGTCGGATGAAGCTCTAAGAAAGCTTGTCCAAAGCAAGCGGAGAAAGTCGGAGTAGGCTCCGTGATGCCACGCTCAGTTCCTGCTAACTTCGCAGTGAAGCCAGAGAGGAAGTAATACTTAGTCTGTTCCGGAGTGAGGATAGAGACAGGAGGGAGGACTCCAAAGGCATCTGCGGAGAGGAAGATGACATTCTTTGCAGCAGGAGCAGCGGAGATTGGTTTGACGATCTTTTCGATGTGATCGATCGGATAGG
Organism: Bacilli bacterium; assembly: GCA_022774485.1. Taxonomy (GTDB): domain Bacteria; phylum Bacillota_I; class Bacilli_A; order RFN20; family CAG-288; genus Enterosoma. The sequence goes on along the minus strand of JALFLX010000072.1, from coordinate 5,420 downwards.
AGACTCTGGTGTTCTCCGTGACGGATTTATCTTTGAAATCGATGACGCCGTGTTCATCGACAGTAACGTTCTCTAAGAGAGCATCTCTGCGGATGGCGCGATAGATATCCGGCTCAGCGTCTTTGTCAAGATCGATGACTTTGGCGTAGCATCCACCTTCGAGGTTGAAGACGCCGTTGTCATCCCAGCCGTGCTCATCATCGCCGATGAGCAATCTCTTCGGATCGGTGGAGAGGGTGGTCTTACCAGTGCCAGAGAGGCCGAAGAAGACGGCGGTGTTCTCACCGTTTAAATCAGTGTTTGCGGAGGAGTGCATCGAGGCGATTCCTTTGAGCGGGAGGTAGTAGTTCATCATGGAGAACATACCTTTCTTCATCTCACCGCCATACCAAGTGTTGAGGATGACTTGTTCGTGAGAGGTGATGTTGAACATGACCGCAGTCTCGGAGTGAAGTCCGAGTTCTTTCCAGTTCTCAACTTTGGCTTTGGAGGCGTTATAGACAATGAAGTCCGGCTTGAAGTTCTCTTCTTCCTCTTTGGTAGGACGGATGAACATATTGCGGACAAAGTGCGCCTGCCAGGCGACTTCCATGATGAAGCGAACTGCCATACGGGTGTCTTTGTTGGCGCCACAGAAGCCATCGACAACATAGAGTTTCTTGCCAGAGAGCTCTTTTAAGGCGAGGTCTTTGACCGCTTTCCATGTCTCTTCTGAGGCCGGATGGTTATCGTTTGGATATTCGGGAGTGGTCCACCAGACAGTGTCCTTAGAATTTTCATCCATGACGATGAATTTATCTTTCGGGGAACGGCCAGTGAAGACACCGGTCATGACATTGACTGCGCCAAGCTCAGTCTCCTGACCTTTTTCATAGCCTTCTAAGGAGGGATCTAACTCCGCTTTGTACAAATCTTCATAAGAGGGATTGTAGATGACATCAGAGACATCGTGGATGCCATAAAGGCCTAAATTGATTTTCTTTTCACTCATAATGTGACAAATATCCTTTCTTTGGAATTTCTATTCCGTTTTATTTGAGATACATCTGATTCAAGGTGACTTCCCCTGAACTGACTTCTATCTGTTTCCCAGAGACATCTAGGAGAAGCGTACCTTTATCAGTGATATCAATCACTGTTCCGTGAATATGCTCTCCGTAGTAGTCGAGAGAAACTTCTTTCTGATCTAAGTAGGAGTGAGATTTCACAACCGTTAAGAACTTCTTTCCTCCTTGTATGTAGTCTTGATAAAGAGGAGTGAAGTAAGATAAGAGCACCGTTAAGACTTCCTCTTTGTCGTACTCTTTTTTCGTGAGGAGGAATAAGGAAGTCGCTTTCTGAGAAAGCTCTCCTTCAAATCCTTTCTGATTGAGATTGATTCCGATTCCGACAATGTAGAAGATATCTTCTCCCTCTGACACTGCCTCTGTGAGAATTCCACTGATTTTCTTTTCAGAAACCAGGGTATCATTGGGCCATTTGACAAGCGGAGTTAACCCGTAGTGTTCTAGTGTCAAAACGACAGAAGCACCGGCAAGGAGAGAGAGAAGCGGAACTCTTTCTGGCTCGATTTTCTCTTTTAACAGAATCGAGAACAGAAGCGAATTTCCTTGATCTTGCCAACTTCTTCCTAATCTCCCTTTTCCTTGTTCCTGGTGGTTTGCTTGGACTACAGTGAAGTGGTCTAAGTTTTTTCCATTGCGTTTCAAGTAAGAGTTTGTGGAATCAAGAGTATCGAATGTTAAGATTGACATATCATCCTAAGACTTGCATCAACAAGCCGGCAGCGACGGCAGAGCCGATGACACCGGCGACATTTGGACCCATCGCCTGCATCAACAAGAAGTTAGACGGGTCTTCTCTCTGCGCTTCTTTCTGGACGACACGGGCTGCCATCGGGACAGCGGAGACACCCGCTGCGCCGATCATCGGGTTGACCTTGCCGTGAGTGATGACACACATCAGCTTTCCGATCAACACGCCGCTAGCGGTGGCAAAGGAGAAGGCTAAGATACCTAACATGAAGATCCAGATAGTCTGAGTGGTAAGGAAGGAAGAACCAGTAGCAGTGGCACCGACACAGAGGCCTAAAAGGATCGTCACGATGTAGAGCAAGGAATTAGAGACCGTTTCGACAAGTTTAGGAACAACACCGCTCTCTTTGATCAAGTTGCCTAACATGAGACAGCCGATTAACGGAGCGCAGCTAGGGACAATCAAGATCGTGACGATCATGACAATGATCGGGAAGAGGATTTTCTTTGTCTTTGAGACTGGCTTTGTCATATCCATATGAATCATGCGCTCTTTCTTGGTGGTAAGGCCACGGATGATCGGAGGCATGATGAAGGGGACAAGAGCCATATAGGAATAAGCGGCGATGGTGATAGAGGGGAGGAGATGGTCTGCTAAGGTCTTGGTGGTCAAGACAGCGGTCGGACCATCAGCACCGCCGATGATTCCGATTGAGGCTGCTTCTTGGGCAGTGAAGTTCTGCCAGACAAGAGCGCCTTCCATCATGGTCGGATAAGGGATTGACATCGCTAATAAGAAGGTTAAGAAGATACCGATTTGAGCGGCGGCTCCTAGAATCATCGTAGAAGGTCTAGAGATCAACGGGCCGAAGTCTGTCGTCGCACCAATTCCTAAGAAGATGAGACAGGGATAGATATCGTACTTAACTCCCATGTAGAGGACACCTAAGAGTCCCTCATAAGTGCCGTCATTATGTTTGATGAAGATGTCAGATCCCGGAAGGTTTGCTAAGAGCATGCCGACAGAGATCGGAATCAACAAATAAGGTTCTGCTTTTTTAAAGATCGCTAAGAATAACAGCAATAGAGCGATCAGGATCATGATGAGGTTCTGCCAACTTCCTGTGAAGAACTGGTAGATACCAGTGTTTTGGAAGAAGTCTGAGAAGAACTCACCGACTGGATTGGTGAGAAACATAGCTCACCCCAAGATTAATAAGGTCTCGTTCATAGAGACGGACTGACCTTTGCTGACAGCGATGGAAAGAACTTTGCCATCGGTTGGAGACTTGATTTCATTCTCAAGCTTCATCGCTTCTAAGATGAGAAGCGTATCTCCCGCTTTGACCGCATCGCCGACTTTGACCTTGAGGTCTAAGATCGTGCCTTGCATCGGAGCAGGGACTGCTTTTCCTTCGCTTGGTGTTGAAGCGACAGGAGCAGGAGTAGAAGCAGGAGCAGCAGGCGCTTTCTCCACGGCAACTTTCTCACTCTTCACTTCGACAGGCTCTGTCTCAGTGATGCCCATGACCTTCACTTCATAAGTCTTTCCGTTGACTTTGATTTTATAGATTCTCATTTTCCACCTCTTTTCGAACCTTTTTTGGGTTCATCCTGTTCAATCAGCTTGCAGCTGATGACTTTCACATCTTCTTTCTTCTCTTTACGGTAATCGATGGTGGCGACTAGAATCGCAGCCATCATATCGTCATCGACTTCTGTGCCATCTTTCATGATGACAGGCTCTTTGACATCTAAGGCTCTGATCTTGTTCATCAGCATCATGACAAACGAGATGATGATCAAGACAGAGAAGACCAATGCGACACAAAGGAGGGATAAGAGCAGAGCGTCAAGCGGTGTTTTAACCTGCCAGCTGCTCAACGTGACAAATTCTCTCATAAGCTGACGTTGAACTCCTCTGCCACTAAGCCGTATTTACGCTTCAAGAAGTCAATCGCGACATTTTCGAAGAGAGCAATGGAGAGGACATCCTCATCGCACTTAGCGATTTTCTTGTATTTCTTCTTCAGCTCTTCAAATTCTGGAGCTAACAAGTCAGCCGGTCTACAAGTGATGATCTCAGGATGATCTTTTCCTAAAATCTTCTCTCTGACCTCTTCATCAATCGCCGCAGGTGCTTGACCATATTTTCCTAAGAGATAATCCTTAATCTCCTTAGGAGACATCTTATAGCGCTCACCTGTAATGACATTCATGACCGCTTGCGTGCCGACCATCTGAGAGAGAGGAGTGACAAGAGGTGGGTATCCTAAGTCCTTTCTGACGCGAGGAACTTCCTTTAACACCTCTTCGTATTTGTCCATGGCACCCTGCTTATCTAACTGACTCATCAAGTTCGAAAGCATTCCGCCAGGAACCTGATATTTCAAGATGTTAGGATTGACACCTAACGCCTTGACCTTTAAGGTTCCATTCTTGAGATATTTTTGTTTGAATTTCTCCAATTTGTTCGCAGCCTGATCCAATAAATCAGAATCGAGCATCGGATCATATTTTGTTCCCTTTAAGGCGTAGTTGAAGGATTCTGTCGATGGCTGAGAAGTGCCGCCAGAGAAAGGAGAAAGGGCACAGTCGATAATATCGACACCAGCCTCAATCGCTCTGAGGTAAGTCATCTGACAGATGCCACCAGTGCAGTGAGAGTGAAGCTCAATCGGAAGAGAAGTCTCTTTCTTCAAGCGAGTGATCAACTCATAAGCAGTTTCCGGAAGCAAGACACCCGCCATATCCTTAATACAGAGAGAATCTGCACCCATCACCTCAACCTTTCTAGCGAGATCCACATAATAATCCACAGTGTGGACAGGGCTAGTCGTATAGCTGAGCGCAATCTGACACTCCGCTCTCGGGAATTTCTCTTTCCATCTCTTGACCGCATCCACCGCAGATTTTAAGTTTCTGACATCATTTAGCGCATCAAAGACACGGATGACATCGATACCATTCTCTAACGATTTCTCGACAAACTTATCCACGATATCATCCGGATAGTGATGATATCCTAAGATATTTTGTCCGCGGAAAAGCATCTGAAGCTTCGTGTTAGGACATGCCTTACGGATCGCTCTAAGTCTCTCCCAAGGATCCTCATCCAAGAAGCGGAGACACGCATCAAAAGTAGCGCCACCCCAAACCTCCAAAGCATGATATCCCGCTTTATCAAGAAGCGGGGCAACCTGAAGAATCTCATCCGTCGTCAAGCGCGTCGCAATCAAAGATTGAGAGCCATCGCGCAATGCAGTATCGACGATTTTCACACCCATACAGCACCTCCTATCATTGATATATTTCTCATGATTTAGAAAAAAACCTAAATCAGCATAGTATACAACAACTAACCCCCACCTTGTCACGCAAATACACCCTCTAAGCATCACATTTCACACCACACAACCATTTGAAATATCGCCAAATAAAAACACGCAAAAACTGTGCAAATCAATCTTAGACAAGAGGATAGAATTGATGAAAAATTACACAAAAGCTGAACTCTTTTCCGGATAGACTTTGCTATATAGAAAAAGAAAAGATAGACTGTTATCAGCCTCTGAGGAATAAGCAATGGATTATACCTACGACGAACTTGTCAAAAACATACAAAACGCATACTGTGACTCTTCTCAAGCACAAGTGTCAGGCTTT
>JALFLX010000069.1 GCA_022774485.1 Bacilli bacterium | reverse complement strand
ATCGATTTTAGATTTATTATTACAAATATCTTTATCAATAATTCCATAATAAATTGATTTTAAATATTCTTTAATATCTTCTTCTAAATCATAATCCATTCTTTGTGGCATGCCACCAAATCTAATATAGTTTTGTAAAGGATTTTTAGGGAGTTCTAATTCATTTTCTTCATAATATTTAATAAACTCACTATAGGTAAAAGGCATTATTTTAAATTCTTTGCATCTTCCAACAAGTAAGCTTGCAAGTCTACCAGATAAAAGTTTAGAATTACTTCCTGTTACAAAGATTGATACATTTTGAGTTGCTTTAAGTGAAGCTAATACTTTTTCAAACTGTTTAACGTGTTGTATTTCATCTAGTAAAACATAATATTTATTATCATCCCTAATTCTCTTTAAAATATAATCGTTTAATTTGTTAAAATTTCTTATCTTTAAAAATTTAACGTCTTCAAAATTAATTGAAATAATATGATCTTCTCTTATTTTTTTCTCATTTATTAATTCTTCTTTTATTTGATTTAATAAAACACTTTTACCACATCTTCTTACACCAGTTAAAACTTTTATTAAATTAGATTCATAGAATCTTCTTATGTTTTCCAAATATTGATTTCTTTTAATTAGCATAGACTTTCACCACACGTTCATTATATCGCAAAAATCGATTATGTGTCACAAATTTGAAATTATTTTTAATTTGTGACACATAAATGAAACTTTATTTATTTAAATAGGCTCTTTAAGTTTTCTTTATACAATTTTGTCACCAATTTTGTCGCCAATTAATACATTTTCTCAATTTCAATATTAAAATCTAACACATTGCGAATCCCACCATTCGTTTTATTTTGTTGTTGAGACCCAAGTCATAATAACAACTTTGATACACTTTGAAATTTACCAATAATGGTCAAAATAGGAAAACATCGTAAAAAATTAGCACAATAATGCCGTTTTCACCCTCTAAAAAAGAAAAAAACTCTGATATTTATCGTACCAGAGTTGTTGTTTTCATATGGAGCGACCGGCGGGAATCGGACCCGTGTATACAGCTTGGGAAGCTATCGTTCTACCATTGAACTACGGCCGCAAGAATGGGGCTCCCGAAGGAGCCCCGAAAGGGTTTAACGTAAGAATTCGTCAGAATCAGAGATGACAGCAGAGGTGTTCTTCGGCTGGATATCCTCGCCTTGGAATCCTTCTTCTCCATCATCATAGTCAGGGAGAAGCGGCTCAATGCCAGTACCGGCAGGGATGAGCTTACCGATCATGACATTCTCTTTGAGACCTTTTAAGAAGTCCTCTTTTCCTTTGATAGCAGCGTCGGTCAAGACAGAGGTTGTCTGCTGGAACGAAGCGGCGGAGAGGAAGGAGTCGGTCTCTAAGGCTGCTTTGGTGATACCTAAGATGATCGGTCTACCGACAGCAGGTTTCTGCTGGTGAAGAATGTAAGATTCATTCTCTTTGGTGAACTGAACATCGGTGACTTTCTGACCAGGTAAGAAGCGAGTGTCACCCGCGTTGATGATCATGATCTTGTTGGTCATCTGGCGGACGATGATCTCGAGGTGTTTGTCGGAGATATCGACACCAGCGTTGGAGCGATAGACGCTCTTGACCTCTTTGATGATGTAATTTCTCACAGTGTTGAGGTCGGAGCATTCCAAGAGTTCCTTGGGATCGATATGACCTTTGGTAAGAGGATCACCAGCTTTGACGACGTCTCCCTTGTTGACACAAGAGGTGGCGCCTTGATAGGAGATGTATGTCTCTTCTTCTAAGTCATTGGCAATCGTGAATTCGATTCTAGTACCAGAGAGTTGGATATCTTTGACCACACCCGCGATATGGGTGATGATAGAAAGACCCTTGGTTTTAGGATGACGGACCTCTAACAACTCCTGAACACGAGGCAAACCGGTCGTGATGTCTTGTTGACCAGCGACACCACCGTTGTGGAAGTTCTTCAAGGTGAGCTGAGTACCAGGTTCACCGATACTCTGAGCTGCCATAATACCGACAGTATCACCAACTCTGACAAGCTTACCAGTCGCAAGGTTGCGGCCGTAGCACTTGACACAGATACCATCTTCGGATTCACAAGTTAAGACGGAGCGAATCTCAACGGCTTTGATGCCGGCTTTAACGATTCTATCCGCAGTTTCCTCGCTCATGCACTCGTCTTTGGAAGCGAGGACTTCACCGTTCTTCTCATCGATGACATCATTCATCGGGAAACGACCGACCAAACGATCTTTGAGGGAAGCGATCAACTCGCTGCCGTCGACAAGATCAGTGATGACAAGGCCGTGATCGCAGTGGCAGTCTTCTTCTCTGACAACGACGTTGTGAGAGACATCGACAAGTCTTCTGGTAAGATAACCAGAGTCTGCGGTCTTAAGCGCAGTATCAGAACCGTTCTTACGAGTACCGTGAGTGGAAGAGAAGTATTCAGAGACGGAGAAACCGTCGGCGAAGCAGGACTTAATCGGAATTTCGATACCGTCACCGTTCGCTTTCTGAGGACAACCCTTCATACCGATCAACTGCATGTAGTTATCGGTAGAACCACGGGCACCAGACTGCATCATCATGAACATCGGGTTACGAGGAGAAGAAGCCATACGGTCAGAGAGGAGTTTACCCATCTCATTCTTCTTGATATCGGACCAGGTGTTGACGACAGCGTTGTGGCGCTCCTCGTCAGAATAGAAGCCTAATTCGTAGAGCTCTTCGATCTTATTGACACGATCATCACCTTCTTTGAAGACTTGATCTCTTCCTTCTAACGGCTCCATATCATCTAAGGAGACGGTGAGACCGGATTTGGTGCAGTAGTCGAAGCCTTGATTCTTGAAGGCATCTAAGACAACTGCGGTCTTATCCGGAGACTCGTGGAAGTGATGGAAGATCTTGCTCATCATGGTCTTGATGATGCTCTTATCAATCGGAGCGCGCAAAGGCTGAAGCTTGCAATATTCTTTGAATGCATCGAAGTCATCATCCTCTTTGAACTTGCCAGTTGCAATGACAGCTTCATAAGCCTGTCTAGCAGTGACAAAGAATTCGTCGAGGGTGTGCTCGAAGTTCGCGTTTAGATCTTTCTTCGCTTTCTTCTTTCCATCGTCATCTTTCGCGATGTAGGGGAAGTTGATGTAAGGGAAATCTTGCGGGAAGATTCTATTGAAGATCAACTTTCCGACAGTGGTGAGGAGGTAAGAAGAATTCTGTTTCTCGGTGAAGTCAAGCTTGTGGAGAGAACGGCCAGGGACATAGATACGTGTTCTCAAAGTGATGAGTCCGTTCTGATAAGCTAAGATCGCAGTGTCAGGATCGGTGAAGACCTTACCTTCATACTTCTCATAGCTGCGGAATTTCTCCGCCATCTCGGGGTCATTTCTCTTCTCGTAATATTTGGCATACATCTCATCCATGGCGATATCATCTTCCAAAGTGAGATAGTAGTTGCCGTAGATCATATCCTGCGACGGGACGCAGATCGGCATACCATCGCTAGGCTTTAAGATGTTGCGGTTTGCTAACATCAAGGACATCGCTTCGGCCTGAGCCTGTCTTGAAAGCGGGACATGAACTGCCATTTGGTCACCGTCGAAGTCGGCGTTGAATCCAGGGCAGACAAGCGGGTGAAGACGGATTGCCTTTCCTTCGATAAGGATCGGCTTGAAGGCTTGGATACCTAAGCGGTGAAGTGTCGGGGCGCGGTTAAGAAGAACGGGATGGTTCTTGGCAATCGCCTCGATCGCATCATAGACGCGAGGATCTTTCTTCGCGATGAGCTCATCAGCAGTTCTCTGAGAAGTGATCTGAGAATCCTTCTGTTTCATGAGGTAGCTGGCGATGAACGGACGGAAGAGCTGGACAGCCATCTCGCGAGGGAGACCGCACTCATCCATGTTGAGAGTCGGTCCGACAGCGATGACAGAACGGCCAGAATAGTCGACACGCTTACCTAACAAGTTCTGACGGAAGCGTCCCTGTTTTCCTTTTAAGGAAGAGGAGAGAGACTTCAAGACATTGTTGTTGATGTTGGTGGACGGCTTATTTCTACGGTCGTTGTCGATCAAAGCATCGACTGCTTCCTGAAGCATACGCTTCTCGTTTAAAAGGATGACAGTCGGAGCATGCTCATCGTATTCGCGTTTGAGACGGGTGTTTTTGATGATGACTTGACGATAGAGATCGTTTAAGTCAGAGGTGGCGTAACGGCCGCCATCAAGAGGCATCATCGGACGGATTTCCGGCGGGATGACAGGGATGACATTGAGGACCATCCACTGCGGTTTGACACCAGAAGACTGGAACGATTTGAGAACTTCAAGACGTTTGATGGCCTTGATTCTCTTTTGGTTCTTGTCGCCAGTAGAGCTCTTCAACTCTTCAGAAACAATCTCGATCTCTTTATCAAGATCGATGGTCTCAAGGAGTTTCTGAACAGATTCCGCACCGATTCCGAACGTGGAACCTAAATAACGGCTGATATAACGGCTGACAGTGAGGAAGTCGAAAGCCTGATTGCGGTTTGTGATTCTTTTAACGATATCTTCGCCTCTTGCGAAGTCGGGAGTTCCCTCCGCGACACGGATGCCTAAGATTTCATTACTGATAACTTCCGCAAAAACTTCTCTCGCAGTTTTCTCGTCAAGGACCTGACGGCTCTTGAGAATCTTAGAGATACCAGGATTGATGACGATGTGAGAGACAAAGTAGATGACTTCTTCTAACTGTTTGGGAGGGATGCCTAAGACAAGGCCCATCTTGCTGGGCGCGCCTTTGACATACCAGATGTGAGAGCAGGGAGAGACGAGCTTGATGTAGCCCATTCTCTCTCTTCTCACGGCTTTGAGGGTGACCTCAACGCCGCATTTTTCGCAGACTTTGCCAGCATAAGAGGATTTCTTATAGCGTCCGCAGTGGCACTCGTAGTCCTTAGAAGGACCGAAGATTTTTTCACAGAACAATCCATCCGGTTCCGGTTTCTGAGAGCGGTAGTTGATCGTCTCAGGCTTGGTGACCTCTCCTTTTCCCCAAGAGATGATCTGCTCAGGGCTGGCGAGGCTGATTTTGATGGAGTGAAGTTTATTGAGATCAAACATTCGATGAGACCTCCTTAATTGTAATCATCCTCGGATTCATCCGATTCTGATTCTGCGTGCTGGTTGTCTTCTTCCTCGTATTCATCGATATCTTCTTCGTCCTCATCAAGGAAGTGATTGCGGAGGCTATCCTCGCGCGCTCTCTCTTCTTTTTTGGTGTCGAAGTTGACAATATCGTGATGAATTCTGCGGGAATCTCTCTCCGCATCTTCGGAGAGGGTGTTCATGTTGATTTCCTGGTGACGGTCATCTAACAAGGTGACATTGATGGCTAAGCCCTGGAGCTCTTTGATGAGAACGCGAGTGGATTCCGGCATGTTAGGTTTCGGAATCTCATTGCCTTTCAAGATGGCTTCATAGGTCTTATTTCTTCCGACCATATCGTCAGACTTGATGGTGAGCATCTCCTGTAAGGTGTAGGCGGCGCCATAGGCTTCCAAAGCCCAGACTTCCATTTCACCGAATCTCTGACCGCCGTTTTGAGCTTTTCCGCCTAACGGCTGCTGAGTGACAAGAGAATAAGGACCAGTCGCACGAGCGTGGATCTTATCTTCGACCATGTGGTCGAGTTTGATCATGTACATGACACCGACAGCGACTCTAGAGTCAAATCTCTCACCGGTCTGTCCATCGTAGAGAACAGTCTTACCATCGGAGTCGATGTTCGCTTTGTCCATGAACTGAGCGATCTCTTCGTTGGAAGCACCGTCGAAGACAGGGGTGGAGACTTTGATGCCTAACTTCTCGCAGGCATAACCTAACTGAACTTCAAGAACCTGTCCGATGTTCATACGGGAAGGGACACCCATCGGGGAGAGCAAGATGTCGACCGGAGTTCCATCAGGGAGATAAGGCATATCCTCGACCGGTAAGACCTTGGAGATAACACCTTTATTTCCGTGACGTCCGGACATCTTGTCACCGACTTGAATCTTTCTCTTCTGGATGACAAAGACTTTGACAGATTCGATGACATCCGGAGGGAGCTCATCGCCTTTGGAGCGAGAGAATCTCTTGATGTCTAAGACAATACCTTCACCTCCGTGAGGGACTTTGAGCGAGGAGTCTTTATCCTCGTCAGCCTTGGAGGAGAAGATGGATTTGAGCAAGTGATCATTGTTTGTCTCAGTGGAGGAATCGCCGCCTTTCGGGGTGGTCTTTCCGACGAGATATTCGCCTTCTTTGACCTCGGTTCCTAATAAGACAATACCCTCCTCATCGAGATGCGAGAGCTTCTCGGGGGAGACGTTAGGAATATTTCTTGTGAATTCCTCTTCACGGATCTTAGTCTTGCGGCGATCGCAAGTGTACTCCTCGATGATGAGGTTGGTGAAGAGGTCTTGAGAGACACAGCGTTCAGAGATGACAACCGCGTCTTCGTAGTTATATCCGTGCCAGGTGGTAAAGGCGATG
>JALFLX010000025.1 GCA_022774485.1 Bacilli bacterium | reverse complement strand
CTCAGGATGGAAGAAAATACAAACAAGCGCACGGCTATTACACCGATCGACCGATCAAGACCATCTTAGGAATCATCAAGACTGGCAATAAGAGCAATCCGGTCAACCTCAGAAAACCATATCTCTACATCCAGCGCTGTTCTGATTACCAAAGAGCGATCGACTCCTTAAAAGAGAAAGCAATCCACATTGAGAAGAGAAACGAAGTTGAAGTCAATTTCACCACCAATTACACTCAAGATCAGTTTATCGTCCTCAACTACCCGATCTCCAAAGGCTTCAAAGTCGAAGAGAAAGTCATCAATGGGGATGGTTCTATCACTTATGAAGAAGTGAAGCTATACAAGGCGCAAGGCGGTTTCCTCTCCTTTGAAGGAAAAGAAGGAGAGAGAAGCTACCGCTTAGTCTATGAGAGCCCCTACTTCAAATTAGGATGCATGGCGACAGCCTTAGGCGTGTTTATCACTCTCTTGTGCTTAGGCTTCTTCGGCTATCGAAGAAGAAGAATGGAGCAAGAGAAAAGACTCCGTTTAGATGTCATCATCAGAGAAGAGACTGACCCCTTTGAAAGGAGCAATTAACGATGTTTCACAACTGTTTATACCTCCAGTCAGGAGGACCTAGCGCCGTCATCAACTCAACCTTCCAAGGCCTTAGAGACGCCTATCAGAAAAACAGAGAAGGAAAGCTTTTCGTCTCTCCTTACGGAATCTCTGGCTTGTTAAACGAAGAGCTGATTGATAAAAGCGATGATACCGAGGATTACTCCTTCCTCCCTGGTGCACATTTCGGTTCTTTACGAAAAATGCTCCCGGAAGAAGTCGATGCTCCTATCGGAAAAGAAATCATTGAAAAGCTCAAGAAATACGAGATTTCTCACCTCTTCTTAAACGGTGGAAACGACTCCATGGACACCGCTTATAAAATACAAAGATACTTCGATTACTACGGATATCAAGGGACTGTCTTAGGGCTTCCTAAAACCATCGATAACGATCTTTTTGGCACCGATCACACTCCTGGATATGGAACCGCAGCGAAGTTTGTCGCCAATGCGACCTTAGCGATCTACGATGATGAATACACCTACCGCAAAGGAAAAATCATCCTCATCGAGACGATGGGTAGAGATTCTGGATATGTGGCAGCCTCAGCAAAGCTCTGCGCTCTCAGAGGCAAAGACCCTGATTACATCTATGTCCCTGAAGTTCCCTTTGATATTTCCTCTTTTTTAGACAAGGCGATTAAAACCTATCAGGAAAAAGGACACTGCATCATTGTCCTTTCAGAAGGAATCCGCAATCGGGAAGGGAAGCTTATTTCAGACAGCCAGAAAGATGACGCCTTTGGAAATAGAATCGTCGGCGGGGTATCAAACTATCTCACCTCTCTTCTTCTCGAGAAGGGTTATCCGGCAAGAAACATTATCTTCAACACGTTAAACCGTTCCTCTTCGTTCCTCCCCTCTTTAACCGATATCAATGAAGCCAGGATGGTCGGTAGCTTCGCCTATGAAAAAGCCTTAGAAGGAAAGAGTGATTTCATGGTTTCAATCCAGAGAAAAGAGAGTCAGAAGTACGAGATTGAACTCTCCCTCTTCCCACTTGCAAAATGTAGAAAAGAAGCGAGCTCTTTCCCGACTTCATATATTGCAAAGAGCAACGATCAAATCGATGACTCTTTCTTATCTTATGTACTCCCTCTCATCCAAGGGAACGCTCTCCCTTTAGAGGATGATGGACTACTCCCGAAATAATTATGGCAAAATCAAGTGATTACATCATCGTCAAAGGTGCCAGAGAAAACAATCTCAAGAATGTCTCTGTCACCATTCCGAAAAACAGCTTAGTCGTCTTTTCCGGTGTCAGCGGAAGCGGAAAAAGCACCCTCGCTTTTGACACGATCTTTGCTGAAGGACAGCGAAGATATGTCGAATCTCTCTCCTCTTACGCGAGAATGTTTTTAGGCGATTTTTCCAAACCTGATGTCGATTCTATCGATGGTCTTTCTCCTGCAATCTCAATCGATCAGAAGACTACAAGTCACAACCCTCGCTCTACTGTTGGTACAATCACAGAGATTTACGACTATTTGAGACTTCTCTTTGCTAGAATCGGTGTCCCGTATTGTCCAAAGCATCACGTCCCGATTCAATCGACCTCTCTCCAGCAGATTTACAACGCTGTGATGAAAGAGGAAGAAGGAAGCAAAATCACCATCTACGCTCCTGTTGTCACCAACGAGAAAGGCACGCATGAGAAGACCATGCAGAAATTCTTCCAAGCGGGTTTCACCAGAGCGAGAATCGACGGACAACCGCTTCAGAGATACGATGCGATTCCTGTGTTAGATAAGAAACTGAAACACACCATCTCCTTTGCGATCGATCGTATGATCCTCTCCTCTGACTGCAAAGACCGTCTCTTTGAATCTTTACGAACTGCACTAGACTTCGCCAACGGTTATGTCAGCATTGATGTCGATGGAAAAGAAACTCTCTATTCCCAGCATCACTCCTGCCCAGAGTGCGGATTCTCTGTCCCGGAATTAGAGCCGAGACTCTTCTCGTTTAACAACCCCTTAGGTTGTTGTGAGAACTGCAACGGCTTAGGAGTCATCATCGAAGCAGATCCTGCTCTGATGATCAAAGATCCAAGCCTCACCATCGAACAAGGAGCTTTGGCCTGTCTTCCAAAATCCGGAGTCGAAACCATCGAGTGGACCGACCTTTACGCTGTCATGGACTTCTATCACATCCCCAAAGATGTCCCGTTTAGAGAGCTCAGTGAAGAACAGCAGGATATTATCATCAATGGTCCAAAACAACCCGTCACATACACCAGAATGACCGCCAATGGTTCCAAAATTAAGAAAACAATCACCGAAGGTTCCAGAGCGAGAATCAATCGACTTTACCTCACGACACAATCCCGTTTCATGAGAGAATATTACGGCTCTTTTATGTCGGAGAGAGAATGCCCTGTCTGCCATGGCTCTAGATTAAACGAGAAAGTTTTAAGCGTCAGGATCAACGGGAAAAACATCAACGATGTCTGTTCTCTCTCTATCGGAAAATGCTATGAATTCTTCCAAAATCTCACGCTCACTCCGACTGAACATAAAATCGGTGACCTTGTCATCCAGGAGATCAAGAACAGATTGAAATTTCTTTTGGATGTCGGACTTGATTACCTCACACTCTCAAGAGAAGCAGGAACCCTCTCTGGTGGTGAGAGTCAAAGAATTAGACTCGCCACACAGATTGGAAGTAGACTCACCGGTGTCCTCTATGTCTTAGATGAGCCTTCTATCGGACTTCACCAGAGAGACAACGACAAACTGATCAACACGTTAAAAGAGATGAGAGACTTAGGCAATTCTCTCATCGTCGTCGAACATGATGAAGATACCATCTTAAATTCTGATTTCGTAGTTGATATTGGAAAAGGAGCCGGAGACCACGGTGGAAACATCATCTTTGCAGGCGCTCCAGAAGAGCTAAAAAAATGCGAAGACTCCTACACCGGTCAATTCCTGAGCGGAAAGCTTCAAATCGATGTTCCAAAAGAAAGAAGAATCCCCAAAGGCTTCCTCACTATCCATAAGGCGCACTGCCACAACTTAAAAAATATCGATGTCGATATCCCCCTCTCTTCCTTCACCTGTGTCACCGGTGTCAGCGGAAGCGGAAAGTCCTCTCTCATCGATCAGATTCTATACAAAGCTGTCAGAAACCACTTAGGTTTCAAAGAAGATCAGCCAGAGTGTGAGAGTGTCACAGGGTTAGAGAATATCACCAAGATTATCAACGTCTCACAAGATCCGATTGGAAGAACACCGAGAAGTAACCCCGCCACATACATCAAAGTCTTTGATGATATCCGCGAAGTCTTCGCCTCCACCAAAGACAGCCAAGTCAAAGGTATGGACAAATCCATGTTCTCCTTCAATGTCAAAGGCGGACGCTGTGAAGCTTGCCAAGGCGCCGGTATCAAGAGAATCGCCATGAACTTCTTGCCGGATATTTATGTTGAATGTGATGTCTGCCACGGCAAACGCTACACTGAAGATGTCCTCGATGTCAAATTCAAAGGAAAAAACATCTCAGAAGTCTTAGAGATGAGAGCAGAAGAAGCACTCGAATTTTTCTCAAGCTTCGCAGAAATCCGAAGAAAACTTCAGACACTTGTCGATGTCGGACTCGGTTACATAAAATTAGGTCAGCCCTCCACCACTCTCTCCGGTGGTGAAGCGCAGAGAGTCAAGCTCGCTTTCGAGCTTCAAAAGTGCCAGGATGGTAAGACACTCTACATCTTAGATGAGCCGACTACTGGACTTCATCCCTATGATATTAAGAAGCTGATTGCTGTCTTAAACCGTTTGGTCGACAGCGGCAACACGGTCGTTGTCATCGAGCACAACCTCGATGTCATCAAGTGTGCAGACTACATCGTTGACCTCGGTCCAGAAGGCGGAGATAAAGGTGGATCTCTTCTTTTTGAAGGAAGTCCTGAAGATATCCTCTCTGTCAAAAAGTCATACACCGGACAGTATCTTAAGAAAGAGCTTATGAAAGAGAAATACTCCCAAAACTGACAGAACGAAGTAAAGCCAATCAATTCATAAAAGTCTGGAATAAATGATGTGTACCCAATTCTTGGGCTGCTGAGTAATGTGGATAATCAACCACAAATATTTTTATGGGATACGAAAAGAAATTTATTTTTGGGTTTTTCTATTTGGCGATTTTCCTCAATAGATGGCAAAGAATAATAGCACTAAGATATAGTTTTATTTACGAGAACGCAAATCAGATTCTTGATTTGATTCCTAAAAAACTTAAAGATCCTGATTTGCACATAGGTGATGGAAAAATGACTTTTCTATGACTTTTTGGCAAAAAGTTCACGATATCGAAGGATTTTCTTATGATTCAGGACAAGCTGCATCACGTCGTATACCATTTCCGGCAGTTTTCCAT
>JALFLX010000098.1 GCA_022774485.1 Bacilli bacterium | reverse complement strand
ATTTTTCTTTTTTTAGCGATTTCACTTTTCTCCGTCATTCAAGTCAACCGCAACAACTCAGAATCCTTTCTCCGCAATCAGCTCTTAATCGCCCAATCGATCCTAGAAGAGAAAGAAGAAAAAGGGGAATCTATCTCCGACATGATGAAAGAGACCTCTGACATCATGACAAGTTCCACCTCCTATTTGAGAATTACATTTCTCAACGCAGATGGTGAAGTTCTTTTCGATTCTGCAAAAGATGCCATTCAAGAAGAGAATCATCTACAAAGACCGGAGATTCAAAATCTCGGAACGATTTACGTCCGCATGAGCGACACCCTCCATATGAAAATGATGTACATCGCCGCTTGCTCCCCTGATATTTCATATTATGTCAGAATCGCCTTCCCATTACGCACGATTGACAAAGTCGTCTCCTCCATTTTGATCTTTGCTAGCCTCTTTGCAATCCTTTTGACTATTTTGTGTTCGACCGTCAACTCCTTGCTGATCAACCACGAGCTCAATCCCTTAAAAGTGGAAAGCGTCAGGCTTGCAAAGCTAGTCAACCGCGACACGATAGAACCGGGAGATGAGTTAGAAAGCATCGCGCTGAACATCGAAGAGACTGAGCGCTTCATCCAACAAAAAGTAGACGACCTCACCCGTGAAAAAGAAAAACTTAACTATATCATCGACCAGATGAAAGAAGGTTTAATCATTGTCGATGATCAAGGAAACATCATCTTGATCAATGAGCGAGCAAAAGAATTCTTCCCGTCAAAATCCTATCAGCGTTTAATCGATGTCACCATCCTCCCTGAAATCATCGGATGTTATCAAAAAGCAATGTTAGGAGTGGAGACAAGCCGCGAGATACAAAGTGAGAACGAAGCTCTCTTCATGACCTCACAAACCATTTCTACCGACTGGTCCACTGACAATAGAAGAGCGGTATCTCTCTTCTTCTCCAACATCAGTGAAGAGAAAAAACTTGAAAATGCAAAGAAAGATTTCTTCGCAAATGCCAGCCATGAATTAAAGAGCCCATTAACGTCTATTCTAGGCTACGCCCAGATGATCGAACAAGGGTTCTTAGAGACCAAAGAAGAAGTGAAAGAAGCATTAGAAAAAATCAGGCAAGAAGGAAAGAGAATGAACGATATCATCTCAGAAATGCTCGACCTATCTCGTCTAGAGAGTGAAAGCAAGAGCGAAGAGTACAAAGTGCTCTCTTTGCAAGAGGCTCTAGAGCACAATATCAACTTACTTCTTACCTCCGCTAATGAGAAAAATATCGAGATTAGAATAGAAGGGGAAAATTTCTCAGTCTATCTCATTAAAGAAGATCTCGATATCCTGTTGAAAAACCTTCTAGAAAACGCCATCCGTTACAACAAACAAAACGGAAAAGTTCTCATCTCTCTTGTGAAAGAAAAACACCTCCTTTCCATCCAAGACACCGGTATCGGTATTCCAGAAGAATCCCTTTCCCGTATCTTTGAGCGCTTCTACCGTGTCGATAAATCAAGAAGTAGAAAACTCGGTGGCACCGGCCTTGGACTCTCCATTGTCAAACACATTTGCACCAATGAGAGAATTCAAATCCATGTCGCCTCAAAACTTGATGAAGGGACAACATTCACCTTAACTTTTCCTTCCACCCTCGATTTGAAGTGATATACTAATTCCTAGGAAATGATGTCTTCCTGACAAAAGTCAAACCGCTATTAAGGATAGCTGATGACGTCTCAGTTTTTTGAGACCATCAGCTATTTTATTTTTGGGAGGTAATGTTATGTCATTCTTTTTCACACTGTCAATGATCTTAACCGGTTGTCTTCTCCTCTATTTCTTATTAAAACCGATCCGGATACCACCGCTTGTCGGATATCTTCTCTTTGGAATTCTCCTCGGTTTCTTAGAATCAAAATATTCTAATCTTCTTGATCCTCGCCTCCTTTCGCTCTCTTCTGAGATCAGGAAAATCGCCTTGATCATAATCCTTGTCAAAGCTGGACTTTCCTTAGACTTCTCCACCTTGAAGAAAGTAGCAAGACCGGCGATATTTCTTTCATTTTTACCCGCAGTTATCGAAATGATAAGCATCGGAATCTTTGCTCCTCTCTTCTTTCAAATCAGCTATGTAGAATCATTCTTGATGGGCTCTGTCTTAGGTGCAGTATCCCCTGCAGTCGTCGTACCCTTTATGAGCAAAATGATGGAAGAAAAACGCGGAACAGAAAAAGGAATTCCCCAAATGCTTGTGATGGCAGCCTCCTTTGATGACATCATCATGATCGTCTTTTTCCAATCATTCTTGACCATTGAGACTGGAGGAACCTTCAGTCCACTTTCTATCTTATCCTTAGTTGAATCAATTGTGCTTGGAATTATTCTCGGCGTTCTTGTCGGCTACCTTCTCTCCTTGCTCTTTAAGCATCTGAAGATGAGAGATACTATTAAATTATTGATTTTATTCACCCTCGGCTTTCTTCTCACGACACTAGAAGAAGCAATTGCTCCCTATTGTGGATTCTCCTCTCTTCTTTCCATCATCACCCTCTGTATGATTGTAAAAAACCGAGACGAAAGCAGAGCAGTTCACCTGCTTCAAAGAACAAACAAGTTATGGATTCTAGGAGAAATGCTCTTATTCACTTTTGTCGGAATGGCCATCAAAATCGAATATGCGACAAACTTCTTCTTCCCTGCTCTATTGCTGATTCTCATCAGCCTATTCTTCCGCTCCCTCGCTCTGCAAGCAAGCCTTGTTAAGACAAAGTTTAACTGGCGTGAACGAGCGTTCATCAACCTCTCCTACCTCCCGAAAGCTACCGTTCAAGCTGCGATTGGCTCCACCCTCTTAGACACTGCAAACAAGATGATACAAGAAGGAAAAACAGGCGTAGATAACATCCAAAAAGCCGGAGAAATCATCCTCTCAGTCGCTGTCTTATCCATCCTTCTCACTGCCCCACTTGTGGCAATCTTCATGAACTTTACCTACAAAAAATGCCTTTCAGATGATTCCTTAAAAAAAGAAGAAACGACAGAAGTTACTGACTGATCTTATACAAGAAAAGGCAAGCCTCATTTGAGAATGAGAACTTGCCTTTCATTTTAAGTTGTCTTAATTCCTACAAGTTTTGCTTAAGCAGCTTCTGTCTCAGCAGGAATCTTTTCGATCATCGGAACGATGACGAAGTAATCATAGATTGAAGTCATATCGACTAATGCGACGCTGAATGTGCAAGAAGCTTCATCGATTGTAACAGGAGTATTGTAGACAAAATAATTATCGGCACCAACTGCGGAAGCGTCTCCTGCAGTCCAAGCATCTTCAGTGAAGCAATTGAGGTAAGCGGCATAGCTAGCTGCATCCGTATAGTATACAAGACCGACAAAGGAAGAGAAGTCATACGCGAAGACATAAGGATTCGGACCAGGAACGACAGGGATTAAGTCAAGAACCTCAGTCGGAAGACCGAGAAGAGTTTCATCGCTGCTAGTGAGTAAGTCACTCATCGTTGCACCGGTAGTGTCAGCATGAATCTTATCTTCTTCAAAGGCGACATAGTCTTCAGAATCAGTAGAGAATTGGAACATCAATTGGACATCATGATATTCACCATTTGTATCGGCACCGATGAACTCAAACATCGGAACACCACTCTCGACATAAATTGCCATATCCTCAATGGTGATATCGAAAAACGGAGTGAAGTCTGAAGTGCTTCCGAAGTCGATTGCAGGGAGACCCTCTTTAAAGACATATCCGCCATTAATAGGATCCGCTTCAAAGAAGAGAGGAGAGATTTCAAAATTAGATGCAAGAAGGTCATCAATGGTCGCAGGCTGAGTGATTAATTCGCCATCTTGATACATTTCTCCTTCTTCTGTAATGAATAAAGACTGAAGTCCGGCATCAAGTTCGCGGTAGGCACCCTCATAGGCGACAAATTCAGTACCACTATCATCGACAAGTCTTTCTTGATAGTACATAGAAGTCGGCTGAACTTCGTAATAATAGCCATCATTAAATAAAAGGGAACCCGTAGTTGTATCGATAACATAGTCATAAGCTAACGCCATGTAGCTATCGGCAGCAAGAAGCGCATTTAAAGCAGCTTCTAAGGTAGCATCTGGAGTGCCAGTGACAGCAGCAGGAGCTTCTATAACAACCGCATCACCGACTGCAGTGATTTCAGCTTTGAAGGACATGCCCAAACTATTAGAACCAGCAGTGATATTTTCAAAGCGATCAAGATAAACGAACTCGATATCAGTGATTTCATTTCCATCGGTGTAGAGATAGAAGGAAATATCTGCAACGTCCTCCTCAGAGAAGTCTTCACCGGTTAAGATCAAGGATGCGGATAAGAGGAATTCATCATGCACAACACTATCAGGATCTAACATGAAGACATTGTCCTCACCTTCCACTTCAAGAAAGTCATCCGCAGTGACAAGACCAAACGGGCTAGAATAAGTCATTGCGAAGTTGACTGGATTTCCTTCACCATCTGTTAAGACTTCTTCAAGAAGCTCATTGTTTCTAGTGACAGAATAGGAACAAGCATGACCGGAAGCATTTGAAGCGAGATAGAGAGAGTATAACGGAGCGCTGTCTGGATCCGGAGTCGGATCATCAGCAGGATCCTCCATCTCAAAGTTATCAGCGAAATAGTACGCATCACCATTCACCGCAACAGTATCAGAATAAAAATACTGAAAGCTTCCATAAGCGGAATCAACCGCCATACCAAAGACACCGGTACCAGAAAAACCATCGATGAGCGGATCGAGCATGGCATCAGTCAAGCCACTGCCAGGGACAATGGGATCAGTCTCAACAGGCTCAGTTTCAACAGGCTTTGTTTCAACCGGTTCGGTTTTTTGAGGCTCAGTCGGAACTGCATCAGAAAGCGCAGGTTCAGTATCGACCGGTTCAGTCACTGTACCATTGCAAGAGGCAAGAAGAGCAAGAGATAAAATGCCGAGAAGAATATTTTTTCTTTGTTTCATACGAATACAAGTTTCCTTTTAAATATGCGTAAAGTATATCGAAATGAGAAAGAAAGGCAAGAATCCAAAGATTGAAAAATTTCAATATAACTGAGCTTATTGTTTAATAAATATTACATATTTATTAAGTTTTTGAAAAGGATAAACAATAGTGTTGCTTGCTGATTACGAAAAGGCCCAAAGTGGTAGAATATTGATGCTGCATTGAGAATATTCAAAGGCCTGATTCCGGGTTAATGCAGCAATTTCCCTCGGAAGCTGGCCTCTGAATGTT
>JALFLX010000091.1 GCA_022774485.1 Bacilli bacterium | reverse complement strand
ACGCCATAAGGGATTCTAGAGCCAAAAGGGACATATTGTCCGCTTCCGTCCATCTTGGTGTTCCAACCGATAGCAAGATAACCTTTTTTATAAAAAAGCTTTGTTCCATCTAAGGAGTTTTGACGGAGATGAATCGCATCTAAAGGAGAGCGGATGGTCTCTTTTTCATTGTAGCTTTCCCCTCCGTTTGCGTGATATGCGACAGAGGCATCTGACATGGTGATGGTTAAAACAAGAGAGTACATCACATCGTGAAGAGTTAAATCAAAAGAGCGCCCTTGATAATTCTCGATGGTGTAATTGGTATAGGAAATATCTAACACTTCGGAGAAAGGATTCTTCTTGACATGAAACGTGGCGTTTTCTCCACGTTTGATTTCTATTGTATTTTGAACCACCGAAAAGTTATACCCTTGCTCGACAATGATTCGAACCATATCTTCACTGACTGGTTCTGGCTTTGAGCAAGCAGTTAGTAAGAAGATAGAAAGAAAGAGTGCTTTTTTCTTCATCGGTTATAAATCTTGATCCGTTTGTCGACAAAAGGAGCGATGACATCATCCTCGGCATCAGTGAAAATCGCATCGTAATCTTCAAGCTTTTCGGTGCGATAAGGTTGATTGATATAGAATTTGGAACGATCTGCTAACAGCATATGACAAGTGGAGCGCTCGAAGGCTTTCTTCTTAATCTGCATGGTCTCTTGGGTGGACTCATAAGTTCCATCAAGATGAAGTCCAGCACAGCTTGAAAGCATCAGATCAATCTTGAAATTATCAAGCATTGAGACTGCGAGGGGACCATCTGTCGAATAAGAGGAATATTGGATGACACCGCCTAAGAAGATGACTTTGACATGTTTCTTATTAGAGAGCATCACCGCTAATTCTAAGCCGTTTGTGAAGATAGTCTTGTACTGAAAATCAATTCGTTGTGCTAAGACTAAACAGGTGGAAGAGTTATCGATAAAGACAGTGTTGAACTGTGGAAGATGATTAAGAGCCACAGTAGCGGTGTGCTGTTTCTCTTTGGCGTTCTTTTCAATACGGACAAAGATATTGAGCTCGTTGATGTTATCTAACAACATCGCACCGCCATGTGTCCTTTGAATCATGCCTAACTTCTGCATGTCGGATAAATCTCTGCGGATCGTAGCTGGAGAAACAAACAAAAGCTCGCTTAATTCTTCGACAGATGCCTTTTCATGATCTTTGAGATACGCGGTGATCTCGCGATAACGCTCATTGGTATATTTGTTCGCCATATCAATTCCTCTTTTTCTTTATTATCTTCATTATTGAGCAAAAGAACAAGTTTTCTTTTTCGTTTTTGCACAAAAAAGAGGATTGTAACATGAATAATGAGCAAAAATAAAAATATTAATGATTTTTAAGGAAGAAAAGGAGCGGATAATCCGCTCCGATTCTTATTCTCTTTCGATATTCTTAGTGGCGATTACATCGGAACCGGTGTGAAGGACATCGTGAATTAAGACATCACCGATTTTAACAGGAGCTTCCACTCTCAGAGCATCGATCTCTTTCATGACATCAGAGATCATCTCTTTGGGGACAGGAAGAGATGTCTTACAAGAGCAGCGAGGAAGGCTTCCTCGAGTGACTAAGACAGTGGAAGTGATCGTTCTCACAGGATGAGTTGCCTCGTGGATTCCGTATTCTTTTCCCCTTGGACAGGAGAATCCAGTCACAGTCATGGTGTCGGTGTCGACTTCAAGCTGACAGCCTCTCGGGCACTGGATACAGACAAATTTCTTGATCATAAGCTCACCTCCTCAACGGTGACTTTCACCTCTTTCTTTCCATCAAGCAGTTTCTTATCGATGGGGAGTTTCTCCATCTCAGAAGGAATCATCTTAAGCTTCTCAACTTTCTTGACAAGTTCACCATCGGCATAGACTAAGACACGGCTTCTATCCACCGGTTTTCTCACGCGGAAGCAAAGCTCAACTTTCTGGTCATCGGCAAGGGAGATTTGCTGCGGGCAAAGGTAGGAGATACCATCTCCGACAACAGCGGTGACAATCTCGCCTTTTCTCTCTCCTTCTTTAATATAGAGAGCAGCGTTCTTACCGGCTTTTTCACCTTCTGCGGAGACATTATCGACTAAGTCGTGGACTTGGAGAACATTACCACAGGCAAAGATACCAGGGACAGAGGTCTCAAGATTGTCTTTGACAAAGGCACCTCTTGTTCTAGGATCTAATTTGACACCCGCTTTCTTGCTGAGCTCATTTTCCGGAATTAAACCGACAGAGAGCAAGAGAGTATCACACTCAAAGGTGATTTCTGTTCCAGGGATCGGACGGTTCTTCTCATCGACTTTGGAGATGGTGACTTCTTTGACTCGGTGATGTTCCTCATCGGCTTTGATGTCGGTGACTGTATGAGAGAGGTAAAGAGGAATATCATAGTCTTCTAAGCACTGGACGATATTTCTATTTAAACCATTAGAATACGGACAAAGCTCAACATCTGCTAAGACCTTGGCACCTTCTAAGGTCATTCTTCTTGCCATGATTAAACCGATGTCGCCAGAGCCTAAGATGACGACTCTTTTTCCAACCAAATAACCATCGATATTGCAGTACTTCTGAGCAGCACCAGCGGTGTAGACACCAGCGACACGATCACCAGGGGTGGAGATTGCGCCTCTGCTTCTCTCTCTGCAACCCATCGCTAAGATGATGGCTTTGGCTTGAATCTGTTCGATTCCTCTTTCGCGAGAGCAGACAGTGACAACTTTCTCTTCGCTGATATCAAGAGCCATGGTCTTGGTGTAGACAGTGACTGTGGTATCCTTGACCATCTCTTCATAACGGGCAGCGTATTCAGGGCCAGTTAACTCCTCTTTGAAGCGGTGGAGTCCAAAGCCGTTGTGGATGCACTGATTTAAGATACCGCCTAAGGTATCATCTCTTTCGATGATGAGGATATCTCTCAACCCGTTTTGATAGGCGCCATAAGC
>JALFLX010000066.1 GCA_022774485.1 Bacilli bacterium | reverse complement strand
TCCAAACCATCCATCATCCAAAACGAATAGTTCTATTCCGAGTTCGCTTGCTTTTTTGATTAAAGAGTTGATTTTTCCCTGGTTGAAATCAAAATTTGTAGCCTCCCAGTTATTGTAAGCGATCGGTCTATCTTTTCCTCTGAACTCTTTAGGGATGATGTGTCTGTTGATGAAAGAGTGGAAGTCTTGTGACATTTTGTTCACACCTTTTTGACTGTTGCTAAAGAGAGCGACAGGGGTGATAAAACACTCGTGTTCTTCTAATCTCTTTTCAAAAGAGAACGGAGAAAGAGAAACTTGAACTCGGATGTTTTCAAAGGCATCCATCTCGACACTATTTTCAAAATTCCCAGAGTACATCAAGTTGAATCCGATGACATGTCCCTCATCGAATGTGGCATTTTCACTCTTTAAAAAGAAGAAAGGATTATGTCTTGCAGAGGACCATCCACAAAGAGATTCCATCACTTTCTTTCCTCTGGTGACTTTCTCGTGTTGAACAGAGAGTTCACCAGACCAGCATCCATAAGTGGAATAAAGCTCATATCCTTCATTGATGAGAGGAATTTGAAGGGAGGCGAGTTTATTGACAATCAAAGCTTCTTTCTCTTCGTTTCTCACTCTCTGAAAGCAAGAGATTACATTCTCATCTTGATAGGTGGTGAAACAGAGGTCGACAAAGATATTCTTTTCTTTTTCCTTCAAGGTGATGATAAGCTCTTCTTCTCCACCATCTGGACACGGGAGAGAAGCAAGAGTTTCTGGAGTTTTGATCTCAGCGTGATCAAAACAGAAGTCAAAAACAGAAAGAGAATCGCTTTTTAAGAGACAAGAAGGAGAGAAGAAATCACCTTTTCCTAAAGTCGAGAAGAGAAGTTTTGCTTGGTTTAACGAATATCCTGTTTTTTCTTTATCATAGAGAATTTCAGATCCTTGAAGATACGGATAAGAGCGGATAACACCATCGATATAATCCAAAGAATCGATTCTTTTTCCGAGGTATTCTAAACTGACTTTTTTTACCTCGTTGACATGAATTAACAAGCTTGTGTCTTTGCTGCTCAACAGAAAGTGATTGTCTTTTTGAAGAATCATAGGTTTCCTCCTCTTATTTGCTGATGAGATCGTTTGGCATTTTCACTTCTGGAATTTTTGCATCAATCTCTATTTTATTTTCATCCTTTTCGTGTCTTTCTTTCAACTCTTTCACGATTTGATTCTCTAAATCTTCATCGATGTGATAACCGAATTTCAACAGTAAGAAACAGGCTAAGAAAGCGACAATGATGATTCCGATGACAACCGCGCCGAAAATAGCTAACTGTTGCTGTTTATCACTCCATTGATAAGCAGCTTCAATCTCCGCTTCAAAGCTCTCGTAGGTGCCTTTGTAAACACTTGTTCCATTCTCGATGACATTGTGAGATTCTGCTGTGGAGATGTTGTTGATGATAAGATAAGTGCCACTTGCTAAGAATGTGATATTTCTCATACCAGTTTGAAGCGCGGAGCCGATCTTTGCATCTAACGGTCTCCAAGCGAATGCGATCGCTTCTTTTCTCTCTCCAAACTTCCACTCCTGATAATCAATCGCATCTTGGAACATGACTAAGAGCGCGAGATAGAAGATACCAGTCGCCGCAAAGAACAAGAACGCCAGCAAGAAGATAATCCAATGTGTTCCGCCGAAAGCGAACAAGATGCCATCAATCATCGAACCTGATGCAGTCAAAGCAGGATCATTGTGAGCAATTGGCATATCAGAGAAGACCGGAAACCCTAATAGATAGAACAAGAGATAAGCGATGATGATCACAATTGAAGTGACAGTGATCAGCTGCATCTTCTTGAATTTCTTGGATAAGAGAGGATAGAAGAACTGGGCTAACAGAGTTCCTAAGACAAAGACAATTGATAAGACAGTAGCCATGATACCGCCTTTGAAAGTTCCGTATCCGTAAAGCAAGTAGTAGTAATTCAATCCGATACCGGTGAGCATACCAGCAGCAAAGTAATACAAAAGCATCGCGATTGCGACAACGAGAAGCTGTTTGTTCTCTTTTACCATTTTGAAGAGGTCTAAGAAGTGAGTCTTCTCAGAAGCTTCTTCTTGAACAGGATCTCTTTCTTTCTCCTTGCAGAGGAAGAAAATCAACGCTTGACTGACCAAGAATAAAATAGAGACAATCACTCCTGCATACGCGTAAGCGGTCTGAGCTCCTAACATGGTAGGAAGCAAGAACATTAAAAGGTTCATCATGAAAGCGCCGATAGTAGTTGCCACTGTGACATTTGTCGTCAACCTCGATCTCTCTTTCGGATCGTTTGTAAGAGAAGGAAGCATCGACCAATAGCCGATATCATTCATCGTGAAAAGAAGATCCCACAAGAAGTAGAAAATCAACATGCAAGCGACATAACCCCAACCTCTGACACCGAGAGGTCCAACTAAGAACATCAATGTAACCATGATAGAGTTACCGATCGCACCTAACAGAATCCAAGGTTTATATTTTCCTGTTTTGAAGTGAACTCTTTCGACAATAAATCCCATAATCGGATCGTTGATACCATCCCAAACAAGAGCGAGCATCATGAAAATCGTGATAATCTGCATCTGAGATTTGTATACTTCAACATCAGAGGACAGCACACCTGCTGTCATCGCATATTGAAGTAAGAACGTTCCAACAAGCGCGTAGCAGGCATCTCTAAAAATACCTGACCAAGGGTAAATCGCTTTGGTGAGTTTTGGAACTTTATCACCAGAAAATGTCTGTGAGACACGTGATGTAATACCGTGATTTTTCATAAAGAAACTCCTTTTACTTTTCTCACCTTTTATTGTAGAAGTATCTTTGTTTTTTGCAAGGATATCTTCTTCTGATGAGATAAAACGAAAAGAAGTGAAACAAGAAAAGAAAGAGAAAAAATTCTACCAATTTCAATAAAATAAAAAGCGTTGTCTTTTTCAACAACGCTTTGATTAACAATAAGATTTAGTTTTCAGCAGTCTTCTTCATCTCAAATCTTACTAGCACATAAGCTAAGATGACACCACCGATCAGCAGCGGAACAGCTAAGGCGATATCTACAATTCCTCTTGTTCCGACAATTCCGTTGTAATACCAAGAGAGATAAATGGTGAAGATATCCGGATTTAAGAACATCGTGAGAATCGAACCTAAGGAGAGACCGACAATGACTTGATAGGTCGTTATTCTGTTCTTGTTGATCGCGAAGTCAATCAGCTTTGAAGTCAAGAAGAAACCGGCGACAAATCCGATGACAAGAATAAGAAGGAGAAGAATGATTTTCGGGTTGTTTTTGATGTAGTCAAAGTGGATAGAATCCATAATCGGACTAAACCATCCAATCATCATTAAGAAAGCAGAGGCGGAAAGTCCAGGGACAACTTGGGTGACACCCATCACCATACCGATCGGAATTGCGGCGAGGAACATCCAGAAAGGAAAGTCTCCGAAGTATCTTGTCGCATCATCGACATTATCGATGATACCTTGAGCATCATTCTGAAGCGTAGAGAAGTTTAAGATGACAGTGAAGATGAGAATCAAAGAAGGAATGAGAAGACCAGCTAAGAAGAGAGAAGTGTTCTTGATGTTTCTCTTGTTTCCTTTGATCTCTTTTAAAACGATCGGGAAAGATCCGATCATCAATCCAGCGAAGAGAAGAATCAAAGAGAACGGAAGCACTTCAAGAAGCTTTTGAATTGCGAAGAACCCGACAATGAATCCGATGCAGAATCCTAAGAGAATTGGCAAGAGATAAATGAAACAGATCTTGAATTTCTTGAAGAGGTTTGAGACAGAGTAAAGAAGATTATCGTAAAGCTTGAAGATGATAGAAATCGCCGCTCCTGAGATGCCAGGGATAATGACAGCAAGTCCGTAAATAATACCGAAAATAAAGCGGTTTAAGAATCCTTTCGTTCCGTTAGGAGCGAGAATTTCTTCAATTTTTCTTTCGTCAGTGTTTTGTTCCATATCGTTACCTCACAGTGAATAGCAAAAACATAATCGAATTTATCGATAAAACAAAAATGCGATGAAAATATCTTATCATGAGTTGATACTTTTGTCTCTTACTCAAAGAAATATTCTGATGTGATTCATCGATTTTTTCAGCATCAAGAAACGTTTCAAAATGATACTTTGGCCCTTGATACACATCATTCTTTATTGCTGTGTTTTTGTTTATAGGTATTTTTTTAAATGAGTTCATCGAATCTTTTTCTTTGTTCGATTAAATATTGATAAAGATACAATCAAATGCATCACCACCATGATGAAAATGGTGAGTATTGTTGGAGTGTAGTAAGGGGTGATAGACATGGAATTGAGTACTGAACCCAAAATGAACATCATTAAAAAGGTGATAACGAAAACAATAGTATTCATTATTCCAGATTGTAAGAAAGAAATGAATCCGATGAAGTTTTTGGAAGCGCCCATTTCTCTTAACGCCATCGTTTCTTTGCTGAACTTCTTGTGATTGATTGAAAAATAAAACGCAGTTAGGAAATAGTTGATGAGAAGCGGGATAAATATTATCGCCCATGTTTTTATCATTGTTTCATGAGAATACTCGCGTGTGTAAGCGGAATACTTATTTCTTAACGAAACATATTTCAATCCTTGATTAAAACTGTTGATAAAAGCCATATCTTCTCGATATTTTCCGTGAAGAATAACGTAATATGCATTTGGTCCTGAAAAATAAGAAGGGTTATGCAATAATTCGTGATATCCTTCTTTCAAAAAGAAACATTGGGAAAGAGAACGCCCGTTTCGATAATAATTAAGTAAAGGATCTTTTTCTTCTCCCTCAGCAATCGGAGTTGTTTTTGTTAAATATTGTCCCCAATAATCTAATGGGCGGTCTATCGTTGTATATATTCCGGTAATCACAAGGCCGTTATATAATTTTCGAACGATTAAATCATCAACTTTTTCCGGATAGAAAACTGAAATTTCATCTCCTTTATCTGATCGTTCTTCTACGAGTCCACATTCTTTGAAAGTCTCAGCAGCTAAATCGCTGATAGCTACTTCCTCTAATGTTTCTGGAAGTCTACAAGTAGTTTCATGATTTAGGGATTCATAACGAGTGAGAGATAAATCCTTTGTTCCGGTTGAAGGGTTTACTTCAACAAAAGAGTTCATATTGAGGAATTTGTATGTCCAAGAGGTATGTACTCGATTTGCTGGAAGCATCGCTAAATTTAAACCTAGATTGTAATATGGAGCACATTTTCCTTCAGTGTATGTTTCGATTCTTTTTTGCTGTTCTTTTGATATAGAATATCTTTTTGTTTGCATAAATTCAGAGCCGTGATCCCAGTATCCTGTCTCAAAATATAAGAAGCAGTCTATTGAACCATTTTTAAGTTGTGTTTTTAAATTGACAGAATTTGTATCGCAAGTGAAAATGTTGAAAGTAAAAGAGAGAATAAGGGTTGTTATCAAGCAAAAAATCATTGATAAAACCATCAAAGCTCTATTTTTCCTCAATCGATGAAAGGCAGTGTGAAGTGTGTTTTTATATTGGATTTTGCTGTTTGATTCATAAGTAGATGAATCTTTCTCATTGTTTTGTGAATATTTTTTTGTGATGACAACGCTTTGATCTTTAAGAGCGATTTCTTGATTTGTAATCTCTTGAAAGGAAGTGCTATCTTCTGAAGAGGCAATGATAATTCGGTTTTTGATATTCCGTTTTAAATAGGAAAGAAGCGTTTGCTTTTCCTTTTCTTCAATATTGATGAAAGGTTCATCTAATATTAGAATTGCAGGGTTTTTCAGCATCGCACAGGCAATTTCAATTTTCAGTTTTTGGAATTTATTGAGATCTTTGGAGTCTTTTGTAATGATGATTTCAATTTCTTCTTTATTATCAAATAGATTAAGTTCAAGCAAAGCTTTGATAAGATTATCTTTACAAAATTCTTTTCCTATCATCATAAAAGTTGACTTAAACAAATCATCTATTGAAAATTGATC
>JALFLX010000059.1 GCA_022774485.1 Bacilli bacterium | reverse complement strand
AAGAGAAGAAGAAAGCTGTTCTAAATCGATTTTTCCTTCTTCATCATAATCGAGATAAATCACCTCAAAGCCTTCTTTTTCAAGCTCGTGAAAGACTTCTAAGACAGAAGGATGCTCCGCTTTGGTGGTGATGATTTTTCTTCCCCAAGAGCGGTTGTGATAACTGACGCCTTTGATGGCAAGATTGTTTCCTTCGCTAGCACCAGAGGTAAAAATCACCTCTTCTGGCAAGACTTTTAAATATTTGGCAATTTGAGCTCTCGCTTTCTCTAACAAAGAGGAACACTGAAAACCGAGTTTATGATTGGAAGAAGCGTTGGCAAAATCTTCAATTGAGACTTTCTCAAAGGTTTGAATGGCCTCTTGAAAAGGTTTGACTGTG
The DNA here is from genome assembly GCA_022774485.1 of Bacilli bacterium. GTDB lineage: Bacteria > Bacillota_I > Bacilli_A > RFN20 > CAG-288 > Enterosoma. Next base: position 4,030 of record JALFLX010000059.1, on the reverse strand, counting down.
CTCGCACAATCAAAATATATCATTTCTTTCATCGCGATTATTCTTCCACAGGTTTAAGCTTGCTCCAGGTGGCAAGGACTTTGCTCACGATTTCAAAACTCTGTTTGAAATTTCCAGATTGATAATCATTCTCAGCGCTTCTCAACATCGAATCGCAGTCGTTGAACTCAATGCGGTAAAAATTACCGTAGACGATTCCCTGCTCTGCGCCCTCAGCATATTCGAGGTTCTGATCGATATCTGATAAGAAGTATTTGCAGTCGCTTTGGAACGATCTAAATTTGGCGTCAATCTCCGGTACATTGAGAGGGAAAACCTCTAACATTTTAGCGATTTCACAAATAGTGTCGAAGAAACGATCAAATTTCGGTTTGGTGGAAACGCGATAAGTCTCCACTCCTAAAAGACGGACTTTCTGACGGCGAACAGAGAGATTTACAAAGCATTCCTGCAAGCCGGAGAAGACCTGATCGATGGTCTCTTTCAAGCTGTTTAAATAGCTCTGATAATCGCTCATCGTGCGGTTAGTCTTGGTGACCTCTGATTTCATCTCACTGAGCTTTTTCATGATGATGGTGTAAGGTTTGCGGTTTGAAGTGTCGAGATAAGAATCTAAGTCTCTCTTCAAGAAGCCGATACTTTCGACATCGCTCTTAAGGGCATACATCTGATCGACATATTTCTGATCGAGTAAATAAACACTCTGAAGCTTACGGATGTTGTTGATGTGTCTGCTGTAACTCGATTCAATCGAATATGTGGATTCATCGAGATAACTCTGAGAGTGCAAAAAGTTTTCTTTCGCTTGTCTCTCCTGTTCGAAAGCGGCATTGATATCAGTGATTTCAGTCTGAAGCGCATCGATTTCATCTTTGACGCCGGAGATATCTAAGAAAGCGAGCTTTGAACGGAGCAGATCGAGCTCATGTCTCATATCGCTGACCTTGCGCTCCACATCGAGATATTCGACGACATATTGGTTTTCAAGCATCTCCTGATAAGTGTTCATCAGCTCATCGAGCTTGTTCGGGAGCACGGTGGTGACACTTGCCTGAAGCAAAGGAAGTTGATCCATGATAGAGACAGTCGCTGTGAGGATTCCATCGAGTTCTTTTAAGACCTCTTTGGCCTCATCGTATTTGGTGCAATCTGCGAGCTCGTTGAATTTTTCAATGGCGTTATCAGCATCCTGAAGGATAATCTCAAAAGAATCTTCTAATCCCTTGAGTTCCATGCTATGCCCCTGATAAAACTCCCTAATCTGACGAAGCTTTGATTTGACAGCAACAGCGCTAGAATGAATATCCGTATCCTCTTGAAGAAGAGTAGAAAGATCTGCAGAGAAGGAAGAGATTGTTCTCGCATACGCCTGAATATCAGCCTCGACATCCCGCTCGATCTCACGGACCTGACGGAAGTCCTTATCTTTCAAGAGTTCATCGATCGAGTTGAGCGAATTTAAAATCGTGCGATCTTTTCTCTGATAGATTTCATCATACTGTTTCTTTCTCTCATCGTATGTGTTTTGAAGCGTTTGAGAATGTTTTCCAAGAGTCTCAAGACGAGTGAGATTTGTCTTGCAAAAAGAGGTGAGCTGATTGTTCAGTTCTTTATAACTCTCTCTCAGATTTGCAGCCGCCGCAAAATAACTCTTTTTGTGTAAGAGCATCACAGCAAAAAAGATAGCCAATAAGATAGCCACGCCTCCTAAAACACAAAGCGTAATCAAAATAGGCATGGAAATTTTAAATAATGTAAAGATTTGACGCATGATCGGAAGTCCTCAAAAGCAATCGCTTTATTTGGTTGTCGAACGCTTATTGTACTTCGCACGGATTCGGAATGTCTTCTGGTGAGTGCTGCTGTCCTCATTGAGAAGTTTGGTGAGCATACGGACGGCGATAGAACCGACCTTGAACATATCCATGGAGAACGAAGAAATCTCCGGACGGATGATGTAAGAATATTTGCTTCCAATCTCAGCTAAGACCTCGATATCCTCAGGAATCTTTAAGCCGGACTCAAGAGCGGCGTTAACAACAGCGCAAGCCAAAGAGTCTCTCGGGCAGACAAAGTAACCCTTGCGGTGAGTCTTGAAGTACTCCTTCATAGAATCGTAGACAATGCTGTAAGAATCGTGAAGCTCTAAAGTCTCGATGTGACGGTTATTGGCTTTGGCGTAGTCGAGTAAGCCGTCACGGATCTCATCGAGCATCTTGCCCTGATTGACGACATCCAATAAGATGACATCATCTTCTTTAACGCTATTCATGTGCTCTTTGACCACATCCATGACCGGATCTTTGTACTCGAGCAAGATACTGCCAAGAGAATCGCCTTCCATATCGTGGCCGACCACAATCAACGGGATGCGGTAATTCTGGATGGAGCGGATTTCATCGGTGCCGAGCTCATCATCGTAAATAACAGCGCCATCGACATGAGATTTGATCAAAGAGTCGATGACCTGACCAGAGTCTTCCTTTGTTCTCTTGGTGATAAAAATCGAGGTGATGTATTTATAAATCTTTGCGACCTCAATCATACCGTCGAGCATGTTAGAAACATAAGAGTATCCGGTAGAAGGGATCATGATACCGATATTTGTAGAGCGGGAATTCGCAAGGCCTTGGGCGAGAGCAGAAGGTTTGTAACCTAATCTTTGAATCGCATCATTAACCGCCTGTTTGGTCTTCGGGGTGACATTTTGATGGTTGTTGATAACACGGCTGACAGTCGCTAAAGAAACGCCGGCGACCTTGGCAACCTCATAGATAGTGACTCTATCTTTGTACATCTTCTTATTGTCTTCCATAACTTCCTCCTGTAAACTGGCAAAAATTCACCTACTAGAATTATATAAGTAATAACTTATATAGTCAAAAAGAACCATGAAAATATTTTCATTTTCTTACATTATTTTCACTTTGACGGCTCTTCCTTTAGGAAGAAAATTGATAATTTTTCATCAAAAAATGATGAAAGCAAAAAAACTTCTCTCAGTATAGAGAGATTGCTTAAAAATTGAAGCAAGGAAAAAGCCCCATGCGATGCACAGGGCTAAGCGACAATTGATTAGGCCTTGAAGTCGTAGTTAACAGCGTAAGGGATGAAAGATTCTTTGTGGCCGCAAACAGGGCAAACCTTCGGAGCGACAGCACCGACATGGATGTGTCCACAGACATTGCACTTCCAGACAACTAAGACATCCTCTTTTAAGACAGCCTTATCAGTGTGGAGCTGTTCGAGAAGAGCTTTGTATCTCGCTTCATGTCTCGCTTCGATCTTGCCGACAAGCTCGAACTTCGCAGCAATTTCATTGAAACCTTCTTCACGGGCGATTCTGGCGAATTCCGGATACATGACAGAATGCTCATAATTTTCACCGGCAGCGGCATCCTCTAAATTCTTCTCAGTGGTCGGGAGTTGGCCTTCGTGGAGATACTTGAACCAAAGTTCCGCATGCTCGCTCTCATTTAAAGCGGTCTCCATGAATAAGTCAGCGAATTCCTGATGGCCTTCCTTCTTGGCGACAGAAGAATAATAGCGATACTTGGTGTGAGCTTGACTTTCACCTGCGAAAGCAGCCTTTAAATTTTCTTCTGTCTTAGTTCCTGCTAATCTTTTGAAATCATCTTTAGTCATAATGATTAATTCCTCCATTTAGACACGCAAATTATAGCATATTTTTTTGTTGTGTTACATGAATTTGATATAACTAACTAAACTTTTTCAAGAAATATCTTACATCCTGAAAATAAAGGTATCTCTCCTTTCTATTTTGTTGTAAGATAACATGCTATGAAAAATAATAAACAGAAAAAACAACATCAAATCCTCTCTTGTTTAATACCGTACAAAGGTTCTTTTTCCTTGGCATGCATCACAATTATCTTAGAAAACGCCTTGGAGATTTCGTTGCCGTTTTTAATGAATGTCATGCTGAAAAACGGTATGACTCAAAATGGTGATCAATACTCCTACGACCCGCCTTTTGTCTTTTTGATCGGTGGAATCATGCTCGTCTTCG
>JALFLX010000052.1 GCA_022774485.1 Bacilli bacterium | reverse complement strand
CGTAGCTCAGTTGGTAGAGCGGTCGGTTCATACCCGATATGTCGAGAGTTCGACCCTCCCCGCAGCCACCATGATTGGGATCAATAGCTCAATTGGTTAGAGCCCTCGGCCCATAACCGAGTGGTTGCAGGTCCGAGCCCTGCTTGATCCACCAATTGAGAAATGTAAGGTCCGATGAAAATCGGCCCTTTTTCTTTGTCTTAGCCTTTTGTTTTGCATATAATACAAACATCTATGGAAAAAATGAGAATCCAAAAAGCATTGTCAGCTCTCGGTGTCTGCTCCCGCAGAAAAGCGGAGGAGTACCTTTTGGCTGGTAGAATCACCTTGAACGGAGAAGTCGTCACTCAGTTAGGTACCCTTTGTATAGAAGGAGATGTGATTGCCCTTGATGGTCAAGTGGTCATGGGGAAAGAGAGAGAACATGTCTATTTAGCGTTTCATAAGCCTTATGATGTTGTCTCGACGCTCTCTGATCCTCAGGGAAGAAAAACAGTAGCTGATTTTATTCCAAAAGAATACGGAAGACTTTATCCGGTGGGAAGACTTGATCATAATTCTACGGGACTCATGATTCTGACAGACGATGGTGAGTTTGCAAATCTTGTGACTCATCCTTCTAGCGCTCCAGAAAAAGAATATCTTGTCCGAGTTAAGAACAAGATGAGGGGAGATGAGAAAGAAGCGTTAGCAAATGGCCTTTATGTCGCAGTGGATGGCTATACTGCGCTCCCCTGTGAGATGGAAATTTTAAAAGAATATGAAGACGGTGCCCTTTTGAGCATCATCTTAAGAGAAGGAAAGAAACGTCAAATCCGTCACATGATGGAGACTTTGGACCATCCTGTGAGAATTTTAACTCGTATCCGCATCGGAAATGTCCTATTAGGATCACTCAAAGAAGGGGAGATTCAAGAGATTCCCACCGCATTGATCCAAGAGATGAAAGAGAGCTGCCTCAAGGCGAAAATTGAGAACAAGTTCCTCGATGGTGAACAAGATGGCAAGCGTGGTGAATGAAAATAAAAAAGGAAAGAGAACGTTCTCTTCCCATGTGAATCTCATCCGTTTTTCTGTGATGATTCTCTTAGGAATTTGCTCCTATTTGACCATGCTTTTAGGAAAGATTCCAATTTTTCAATATCACGGGATATTAGAATATGAATTCAGCGATCTCTTTGTGATCATCGCGTATTCGCTTTATGGTTATTTAGCTTCGATTTTTGTCGGATTGATGAAGACAGGCTTAGTGATGGCGACCTTCCTCTCTTCAGTCTCTTCTCCTCTTCCCACGGGATATCTTGTCTCAATTTTATCCACCCTTTGTGTCTCCACTTTCTTCTTGATTGTGGACCGTTGTCTTCACTTCTTTAAGAGAATCCTACCGGTACGTCTCATCACCTATCTCTTCTTGTCTATCTGCACTTCAATCTTCATGATTGCAATTGACTATGTTTTTGCTGTTCCGACACTCGCCAATGGAAATGTGTTCATCACAATCTATGAGAGTGACCCAGAACAAATTCTGATGAATCTCGAAAATCTCTTCCAAGGTTACACTTCTTATGACAAAGCGGTGCTCTCAATCTTTGTTCCTTTCAATTTAATCAAATGCGCCTCGATTTGCTTCTTATATGAGGTTTTCTTCTATCGCTTTATCTACAAATTCTTAAAGAGCGGATATTTCGAAAAAGGCTATTTCATGAATCGTTACGACTATCTTCATGAGGATGTTGTCTTCTCATTGAGAAAGAGAAGTAAGCGAAGAGATCGTGTCGTGATGATGCAAAAGAGGAGAATTGAAAAACTCAAGAGAAGAAACGCTAATCGTGAAGAGGAAGAAGAAGCTCCAACAGAAGTGGTATTAAATCGTTATCGATACGATTTCACCATCGATGACTTCGGAGCAATCAAAGAAATCTCCATCGATTCATTCCAAGAGACTTCAGGGGTGATTGTCCATTATCTTAACAGCCTTTATCCAAATTCAAAATACCGGATTCTCTCATATAAAGAGACTGAGACAATCGTCAGAGATGGTGCTCATGACTGGCTTCCAGATGATCTTTTCAAGGCGGTAAACGGCTTTGACAAAGAGATCACACATGTGATCAAGCTGACTGTCAAGATACGATAAGAATGGCTCTAGTGGCCATTTTTTTGTATAGAAAAAGAGGCGCCGAAGCACCTCAGTTTTATCAGATTGTTGAAGTTTAGGCTTCTTCGATGGCCTGGACAGGGCAACCAGCGATGGCATCATCGACAGCAGCTTCGCTCTCAGGGGCGACTTCACCGGCGACAGCCTTGCCATCATCGTCGAAGGAGAAGACGTCAGCAGCGATGCCAGTGCAGGCACCACATCCGATGCAGAGATCTTTGTTCACAGTAACTTTTTTCATTTGAATAACCCTCCTAAAGGTATATTGATATTGTACTTGCTTTGGCTTTTATTCGCAACTAAAGAGCTTGGAAAAATCACAAATTCATCCCTTTTGAAAAATCGTTTCGAAAATTTCTTTGGTTATTGTTGACAAGAATTGATCTTTGAGGTAAGATAATTCTCGCCTTTTAGGCAATTGGGTCTTTAGCTCAGCTGGTTAGAGCGTGCGCTTGATAAGCGCAAGGTCGGTGGTTCGAGCCCACTAAGACCCACCATCTTGAAAACATAGGTTTGATACAGTAAAAGTGTCAAACTTTTTTCTTTTTTAGGGGCGAAAACACTCTTTTTTCTATATTTTGGTCAGAGCAAAGTGAAAAATGGAACATAATAATGTATCAAAGTTGTTTTTCTCACCTAGGTCTCGATAATAAAATAAAACAAATGATGGGATTATAAAACATATGGGATCAAATTAAAATGGTTATTGGGTGGTTCTTAAATAATGCAAAAATTTGGACTATCAATGCTATGGTTTTGGATTGCCTATATCATTGTCACATTAATTGGAATACTTTTTACAATATTTAATATTTACGTTCTCCATATGAAGCCAATGGATAAAGAGTCAATGGGAGAAGGATATGAGAAAACCAAACCATGGCATCCATAAATTTTTAAATTTGGCTTAATTTATTATCTCATTTTCAACTCACGATAAATTTGTTACAAATCACTTACGATAAAACGGAATTTCTAAATAAATATTAATGAACCGCCAATATTCAAACTACAATTTTTATTAAAACTTGCAAAAAAAGTAGATACATACTTGTCCTAATAAATATTATGAGGTATGATTTAACTACAGAAAAAGCAAAAACTTGCAAAAAAAGTAGGTGAAACAATGGAAATAAAAAGAGAAAAGTATTTAAACGAGATTATTGAAAGGAAGAATAATAATCTAATTAAAGTTATTACAGGTTTAAGGAGATCTGGAAAATCATATTTGCTTAACAAACTATATAAATCATACTTACTAGAACATAATATTTTGGATTCACAAATTATTACTTTTGCTTTTGACAATTTAGAAAATGTTATGAAATTAGACAAATACATGCCTAATGAGTCGACTCTTATTTATGATTCTAAAAATAATTATGTTGTTAATTCTAAAAAATTTATTCTTTATATTAGTGATTTAACAAAAGAAAATAAAGATTATTATTTATTACTTGATGAAATACAGCTTTTAGATAATTTTGTACTTGTTCTAAATGGCTTATTAAGCCATGACAATTTTGATATTTATGTCACTGGAAGTAATTCAAAAATGCTTTCTAAGGATGTTATTACCGAATTCAGAGGTAGAGGAGACCAAATTCATATCTATCCGTTATCATTTAAAGAATTTTATGATTCTTCAAACTTGTCATTTGAAGACGCTTATTTAGAATATCAATATTACGGTGGTATGCCATATTTAATTAATTTAAATAGTGATGAAAGAAAACAAGAATATTTAAAACAATTATTCTCTGAAATATATATCAAGGATATTACTGAAAGAAATGGAATTAAAGATATTGAGTCATTTGAAAAACTATTGTGCGTATTATCTAGTTCAATTGGCTCTTATACTAATCCTACCAATTTAGAAAAAACGTTTAAAAGCGTTGAAAATGTTGTTTATGGTCATGTAGCAATTAAAAATCATATAGAATATATAAAGGATGCGTTTTTAATATCAGAAGCTAAAAGATATGATATAAAAGGAAGAAAATACATCGGATCCAATTCGAAATATTATTTTACGGACATCGGACTTAGAAATGCTTTAATTAATTTTAGACAAAACGAACCAACGCATATAATGGAAAATATTATTTACAATGAGTTATTATGTAGAGGATATAGCGTTGATGTTGGAATTGTTGAAATCAATATAAAAAATGAAAAGGGTAATTATGTTTCAAAGCAACTTGAAACTGATTTTATTTGTAATAAATTAAATGAAAAAATATATATTCAATCTGCTTATTCGATGGAATCACTAGACAAACAAAATCAAGAAAAAAGATCTTTGCTTAATATAAAGGATAATTTTAGAAAAGTTATTATTGTAAAAGATAACTTTAAAAAATATATTACTGAAGAAGGTATTGAAGTTATCAGCTTAAAAGAGTGGCTATTGGGAGGTTCTTAAATAATGCAAAATTTTGGATTCTCAATGCTATGGTTTTGGATTGCCTATATCATTGTCACATTAATTGGAATACTTCATACAATATTTAATATTTATGTTCTCCATATGAAGCCAATGGATAAAGGGTCAATGGGAGAAGGATATGAGAAAACCAAACCATGGCATCCATTGTACAATATTGTTATTTTCACAGTCTTTGGATTTCTCTACATGAATGGACTATCTAATCCAACAATAGCTGAAGCGTTCATTACTGGAGCAATATGGGTTTCAATTTGTATTGTCTTTGATGTATTTGGCTGGGTTATTATCAAGCATCCGTGGAGGCTAACATTCAAGCAATTCTACGTTGAATATCAACCATGGATCACTCTAATCTATATTGCAATATTTATTGGACCAATACTGGGCTTTTTATTAACACTAATTTAATATAGCTTCCACCAGTGTATCAAACTTGTTGTTACACCTATGGAATTTTAGCCGTTTTGTATCAATATTGTTGTTTACACACATTCGGTTAATGGACTGAGATTTCGTTTTCGGAAATCATAATATCGCTCTCGTAGAGCGCTTTGACAAACTGTACCATGATATTCAAATCTTCTTTTCCCATGACTTCGTAGCAGGAGTGCATCGCAAGTTGAGGAAGTCCGATATCTGCGCTGAGAAGAGAGACTTCAGAATTGGAGATGTTTCCTAAGGTGGAACCACCTCTCATATCAGAACGGTTCGTGAATTCCTGATAAGGAAGCTGGTGGTTGAGGCAGACTGCTTTGATGATGCTTCCGGAGAGGGAGTCTGTGGTGTAACTTTGATT
>JALFLX010000046.1 GCA_022774485.1 Bacilli bacterium | reverse complement strand
ATGTTCAAGCTGAAGTTCTTTGAGGACGTCTTCCGCTTCTTTTTGAGAATTGAGCTTCAGCAAGAGAGCGAGAAAGGTCGATCTCTTTTCTTGGTAAGTGAGTGATTTTATAATGTTCATGTGATATATTTATCCTAGTTATTTTACCACACCGACATCGTTTTTTTCGGGGAAAGAGGCGCATATGAAAAAATATCAGCTGATTGTGGATTCCTGCTGCGACATCCCGGTTGAATTCTATGAAAAATATGACATCACTGTCATCAATTATTCCATCAGTTTCAACGAGAGAACCTATCAAGACCGTAAAGAAATCACGGCTGATGAATTAGTCTCGATGGTAGAGAAATCAAAAATTATGCCAAAGACAGAACCTCTCTCTGTATCTCTACTTCAGCAGGCGTTTGAAAAGTCCTTAAAAGATGCAGAACACCTTCTCTTCTTAACAGCTTCTTCTTTTATCTCCTCTACCTATGACAACGCGCTTTACGCAGTGAAAGAAGCAGAGCTGTCTAAGAAAGTCAGCGTGATTGATTCTCGCTCCATCTCTTCTGGTATCGGTCTCCAGGCGATTGGAATTGCTCAAGATATTGAAGCTAAATTATCGTTAGAGGATATCTTAGCAAGAGCAAAGGAGAGAAGGGAAAGAACACGTCTTTTCTTCTCAATCCAGACCATGGACTTTCTTCAGAAAAGCGGAAAGTGCTTTGGCTTAACCTATCTTCTCGGAAACAAATTCCACATCAAGCCGATTGTCTCCATCGAGGATGGAAAGATGCAAGTTTCTACTCTCGTGAAAACTAAGAAGAGCAAAAAGAGCGCCAAGCACATGGCAATTTCCTTCTTAAAAGAGTTGAAACAGGAGAACATCGACTTCAACTACCCGGTCTTCTTACCGCATGTCGGCGCTCAAAAAGCGGTGAAAAAAGCGATCAAAAAGTTAGATTGCAATGTCGGAGATAACTTCGTCATCCCGGTCACATCGAGCGGAGTCATCGCTGCTCACTGTGGTGATGACACGATCGGTGTCGCCTACATGGCAAAAACAAATCGTTAAGAAAAAAGCCTGTGCATTGCACAGGTTTTTCTTTTACCATTTTTTCTATCAATAGAAAGGTGTTAGATTTTATAGCCGGATGAAGAGATACGTAGAATCCGTTGAAAGTCTTTCATCAAAAGTGAATCCTTCCACAGAAATCTGAATCAATTCTTCTTTTCGTGTTACGTTTTTCATTACAGCCTCTCTTAAGAATAAACCTCTGAGACGCTTGATGTTGATTCCAGCACTTGTGAGCTTCTCCCCTTTTTGTTTCTTAAAGTCGATGGTGACAACATTTTTACAACGATCTAATACTTTAGCGTATTCCTTAGACGCGAGGTTGATCAGAAGCTCATCCTCAATTGTTAAGTAAGAGACAATCGTATCATTCCAGTAGGAAAAGATAGAAAGACTAGATCCATAGACATCTAGTTTATTTTCAAAATCCAAGCGGTAAGGAAGAATAAGAGAATCAGGTTTTAAAAGTCCATATAAGCCAGAGAACATCATAAGATGAGCATTGAGATATTCTTGTGCCTCGCATGGAAGAGTCTGATACGAGAGCGCTTGAAACTGAACGCCATCAAAAGAATCAATCGCCCTGTTACCTTCCTGAAGATTGAACCGCTGATAAGAAAGAAAGGTTTCCTCAGCGATTTTTGTAGAACAGGAAAGAGAAGCTTCAATCTCAGGGATAGACAGCGTTTTCAAAGCCTTCATCAGCACTTCTGTCTCATGGGGAAAGAGAAGGCGTGTCTCTCCTTTTATCGGAGAGAACACGCGCATTGTTTTACTCGGAGAAATGAGAAATTTCATCAGTCGATTGTGGTTAAGCCGTTAATGATCTGATAGTAGTTTGCAGTGGAACCTGTCAAGGTGGTAACTGTGTTAAGTAAGGAAGGATATAAGCTACCTGTCACTTGCACCGGGAGAGTCATGAGAAGTTCATCGGCCATCAATGCGATTTGAGAGTTCTTGTTGTTGGAGGTGTAGAGAGGCTCGTTTAAGAAGTGATTCAAGAGAGCTTTTGAAGTGTCATCCATTTCGGAAAGGAGGTTGACATCGTCGATACCGAAGTAGGCAAACTGGCTGAGAAGCTCAGCTTTGGTGAAATAGAGTTTGGAACTGCTGAGTGTATTACTGAGTTTTATGAACTCTAACATTCCTTTAAGGGCTCTACCTTCCATGGAGTTAACAAGTTTGTAATCATCTGCGTAGAAGTCGATGGTGAAATTGACGGTGCTAAAGGCATCTTTGAAGGTCTGGTTGTTCATCATGGTAGTCAAGAGACCAGCGACAAGCTCGCTAGTAAAGCGAGAGCGATAGAATGTTCCGTCTTCTTTAAGGCAGTAGGCGGAGTTGCAGATTTTTTCAAAGTCGATTAGATCCAACATGGAAGCGGGATCAGTGGTGGAATCAGCAACAGGGGAAATTTTCAAAATCGTGTTGATCGAAGTATCAAGCATCTTAAGGTCAAAAACAGTCTTTTCTTCATCGAGTTTTCCGTTTGCATCTAAGAGATCAGGATTCTGGAAGACAAGTTCTTCGAAACGATAGACCTTCTTATTTTCGCCATAGGGAGCATTGGAAGCTTCTTTGAACAAGGATAAGATATCGAATCCAGCGACAGAGTACTTTTCAATGAAGTTATAAAGGAGATAGGATCTCGACTCGTTGAATAAGCTCATCGAACCAAGGTCATAGAAGAAGGTGGTACTGATAGAGGAGAAGTCAACGCTAGACATCTCTTTTCCACTGCTTTGGAAGAGATCCTTCAAACCGCCTTCATCAGAGAGTGCCATGTGTAAGAGATGCTTGTATTCATTATCCCAGAACGCGACATCTTCAGCGCTGCTTGTTAAGTGAACATGGAGGTTGAGATTTTTCTTCACACCGGTGTCAGGATCAACGAGCATATCGCCGATCTTGATATCTTCTAATGCGCGATTGACAATGGTGATCGGGAAGCGATGGAAAACCTGAGAGCGGTTCATGCTGTGAAGCATCTGAGTAGCTTTGTCATAGTCAAGACCAGTTCCGACTAAATCGATGGTAGATAAGGAAAGTCCTTGAATCGAATCAATGACCCCGAGAATATGAGAAGTTTCTTCTTCCCAGTCGCCGACAGACAAGAGGATAGACATGAGAGCAGAGTCTTTATTGGAGGCAGTGGTAAATGTAACTTCTTCAACGACACCAGTCTGTTTCACAAGGCCTTTGATCAAAAGCGCAATAGGAGATAAGGTAGAACCGCTTCTCTTGGTGCAGAGTAAGGTAGAAGAGGAGATGTTTAAGAGCAGTTCATGGAAATCATCTAATAAGGTCTTGCTAGTGTCTTGTTGATCGACATAGGATGCTAATTCGAAGATGTGAGAGAAGATAAATTCAAGCTTAGAATGTTCTCCCGAACCATAATTCACTTTTTCTTGAGAGAGAAGGAAGATATCGTTCAGAATATCAAGCTCATTAGAAAGCTCAGCATCTGTCATAGTGAGCACCACAGAGGTGTCAATATTTCTTAAGGCTTCATCGAAGTTCTCACCGAGATTTAATGAGTCAAACAAGGTGGTGGTGACTTCGGAGAGAATGTTGCGTAAGAGTTTGCTTCCGACATAAGGTTTGATCGAAGGGATGAAGCCTTCCGGAAGTCCTTGAGATGCGTTAAAGTTATAATTTCTTAAGACACCAACTAAACCGGAGAGGTTAGCGATTTCACCCTTTGTGGTAACAGGGACTAATCCCTCAACACCGGGAATTTCTTTCTCCATAGTCTCTTTGGCCCAGTTGTCCTTTCCAACAGAGATTGAACCGAAGTTCAATGAGGAGATACCGAACTGGGAGATGATGCCGCTAGATTCTAAGATCTGATAGAGTGCATAACCGAAAGCATCGTCATACGTGGTGGAAGCTTTGATGATATTGAGCTTGTTGAGGCAGGTTAAGATGGCGTTGATGGTATCAGGATCTAAGGAGTTGAAATCAAAGTTGTTAAGATCCTTACCTTGGAGGACACGAAGGATTGCTTTCATCTCATCGAGGTCGTCTTTCCACATGGCAGTTCTCATCTCGTTGAGATTAACTTTGACACCGAAGGATTCAAAGAGATTGCTCATATTATCGTTCAAGAGATCGAGGAAGGTAGGGCTAAGCATCTTGGAGTCAAAGGCGGATTTGATGAGATCGACTGTGCCATCGATATCTTCGATATCAGATAAGGAGAAGTTATCGAACCCTTTCTCAAGGAGATAGGAGTTTTCTTTCACGCCTTCAAGGATCGTGCAGATCGCTTCAATTTCTCCATTTTCACCTTTCCATTCGATTCCTTTAAAGGTTTCGTAGGAAGGAAGTTTGATGTTCATATCGGGTAAGAACTGAGCGAGAAGGTTATCTAAGACAGTGTAGATGTTTAAGTTCTTTTGGGCAGTGGAGCTAGCACCGGTGCGGATATCAGAGTTAAGCAAGGTGGAATCGACAATGAAGTTGAGAATGTTTCTGACAACACCGACATCGAGTTTCTTGATATCAAAGCCATCTTTTAACATCGGAACAAGCGGAGACACGATTCCTAAAAAGTCCTTGAATTCTTCGATGAAGTTGCTGTCGTGGAAATTCAAATTGTAAGGGGATAGACCAAAGAGCATCTCTTCTTTGATGACTTCGGGATTACGGACTAAACCTTCTAAAACGACAGGGGCAATCTGGGAAAAGAGGATGCTGTTTTCCGCTTCATCTAAGAGAACGATAACTTCGTTGATGACTTTTTCATCATAAAAGTCAATTTGATCAAGCTCTTTGGGATTGATAACAGAATCTTCCGCATAGAGGATATCGAGCATGCCAAAGATGCTGTTGACTTCTTCTTTCAAGGAGTTGCTGTTAAGGTTCTTAAAGGCTTCTACTAAGTCGATGCCAGAGACATAGGTGGCGACGGAAGGAATGCTTTTTACAGTAGAGGCTAAAATAGATGGGATATCAAGAATCTTCAAAGTTTGAAGATCTAAGATTCCGCCTTCTCCTGTGAGGATTGTCTTAATCTGATCACGGATTGTCTTTTCTTCTAATCTTGTGAGCACAGTATTTCCAATATCAGAAGAAAAGGCATCGATAGAAAGATCGATATTGAGAGTTTTGAAGAGCATGAGAGCGTTGTAAATAATGATGCTGAGTTCTTTATCCCACTTAATATCTTTATAGGCTTCCGGATTTGTCGGAAGGATAGTCATGCCGTTCTTATTCAAAGAATTGCCGAAGTAAGCAAGGATGTTCGCAGCGTTTTTGGAAATAATTTCCATGCTACCAAGCTTCGCAACACCATCAGCAAGATCCTTGATCTCTTTATCCGACATTTTTGTGACTTCAACTTTGATGCTAGAAGGTTCAAATTCACCAGAGGAGAAAATCGGACTGATGACCGGTTCATAAAGAGTCTCATAAATAGAGTTAATGACAGAGAGGTCATTAGAATAATCAATATCTACAACATTGATGGTACCGCTAGGAAGGAAACCGGTGAGATTTACCGCAGCATCAAGAATAGGAGGAATAATAGAAAGAACAAGCGGGGAAGCGATGACATTGTTGATTAAGGCATCCACGGTCTCAACAGTCATGAGCTGAGGAAGCCTTGACATCAAATTTTCAAGTCCGCCTTCAAACGTGAACTCATCATTTTCTAAAATCGGTCTTGCGATATCGAAGATAGAGCCAATCGTACCGGTGAAGGTAACCTTGTTTCCATTGATATCGACAACGCCTGCTTTATTAGCGATCTTGATGTCTAAATCACCGACACCTAACATCGTGCCTACAATTGATTTTTCATAAGAATCTTCCGCTGTGACAAGGTAAGTGGAATATTCCGGATACATGGATTCCACAAGCGGATTGATTTGTTCTTTATTTTTAACGACAATGTGTAAAAGACCAGTGAGGGGAGTAAAACAAATACAGATAAAAGCAAATTCCTGGATGGCATTGACAAAAGCGCCAGGGAGACGCATGATTGGGAACCCTTTCTTCGCTTTATGATCATCCTCAACCTCGAGTCCTTCTGTAAGGGCATAAACTTTCTTGTTCGCTTTTCTCTTCTTTTCATCTTTCTTGCTGCGGACAGGGAGGAACCAGCGGAAGACACCGTGATAGATAATGGTTGAGATCAGGGTAGTGAAGAGTGCAATTAAGAGAAGTCCGATGATGAAAACACCGAACGCAAGGACAGAGTTGACAATCAAAGCGACGGTTTCATAGATGGACATACCGTTGATCGGAGAAATTTGGAAGTTGTTGTAGATATAGTCCATGATAAGAGAGTTAATTGTCAGTCGTTCTCCAGAGCCAGTGAAAATGCTGAGGTCAAAGTTACCTATGAAGTTAGCGATTGGGCTTGCTGTGAAAAACAGCGATAGCACCAAAATTGCACGGATCACTGCCTTGATAGTCTCTTTAATCAAGCCTCTCGACAAGCCGATGAAAAAGGCGATGACAGCGGTTAGAAGAAAAATGACAAAGACTCCGAGCAGAGCAAGATCAATAATAGTACCCAATTCCATGCGAACACCTCCATAGAAATAACTTATAAGAATTCATATTTATGTTATCATATTTGCGCGCTTGCGCGAGTGCTTACAAAGAAAAAATACAAATTGGAGGTGGTTTGATGAAGCTTTTTCATACCTACAAAGAAAACGAACTCACAAAAGAAGCTCCCTTATGGCTTCTAATTGTGGAATTCTTGATCGGATTTATCGGTTTACAACTGATCAGCCTGCTCATCCAGATGATCATCTTAAACACTTCTCTCACAGAGCCGCAATATGAACCTCTCCTTCTTCCATTGATAAACTTATTGACTTATGGCATCACATTTGGAATTCTACTTGCCTGCTTCTTTTGTTGTATCCAAAAGGCTTTTTCAAAACTGATAAAAGAATTGAAATCCGCAGATACCTATATTTGGGCAGCAGTCACATTCTTTGCAATCATCACATTCCAGATTGTGATGAACTTCATCCTCAGCTTTTTCACCTTTACAAGCAATGAAAATCAGGATGGTATCAATTCAATGGTCTTGAACCAACCGGTGATGTGTTTCTTCTTCATCGTTATCTTCGGACCGATTGTTGAAGAGCTAACTTATCGTTTCGGCTTGACTTCTTTTCTTGCTAAGAAAAATAAAATTCTCGGAATCATTCTCCCTGCCATCATTTTCGGCTTCATTCACTTCTCTTGGGAGTGGATCAAACCATTTAATTTATCGCTTCTTCTCAATGAGCTTGCCAACTTACCGATCTATATCGGCTGTGGATTGATCTTCGGTTTTTTCTATTTAAGAGAAGGAAAAATTTCAGTCACAATCCTTGCTCATATGGCAATGAATTTATACTCATTTTTGCAGATTCTCGCGATTAATCTCATCAAATAACCCTAAATTTATGAAAAAAATACAATTCTTAGATTCATTCTGGTTAAAAGTGTTGGCAGTGATCTTTATGACGGTCGATCACATCGGGCTTTTATTCTTTCAAAGAGGTACGGTCGATATCAACACTGATTTTTACATCTTACGTGCAATCGGAAAATTGGCTTTCCCAATCTTTGCTTTTTTAGCCGTTGAAAGCGCCTTTAAAACAACTCATATTAAAAGATATTTGAGCAGACTTTTTGGCATGGCTATAGGCCTTGATATCATCGGTTTTCTCTTTGGATTCATCGCCGGGTTAACTCCGGATAAGAATTATCTGTTAGGAAATCCGTTCTGGGATTTATTCTTAGGAGTTCTTGCAATTGATTTGCTCCGAAAAAAGAACAAATATTCCTTGTTTGCTCTGATCCCTGTCGCTCTTGCTGTTCTCTCCGATGTCGATGTCCCTTTCTACGGTTCTCTCTTCAAAGCCGATTGGGGAACATTCTCAATTGTCTTGTTCCTATGTTTCTATCTTTTTAGAATTCTGGTCGATCTCTATTTAAAAAACAAAGCAGTTAAGGATGGGTTAGAGCCAGAAACTTATTTGATACAATCAGGCCAAAACGTCCATAATGTCTCTGCCGCTGTCGCTCTCTTATCGGTTGAACTCATGTTCTATCTTGTCTGGAGGATGTGGTATGACTGTCCTTTCCTTCCGGGTGATTTTGTCCCGATTGGAACCTATGGAACCTTAGCTTCTCTCTTCTTCCTGTTGTATAACGGGAAACGAGGCTATGATAACAAAGTGATCCGTTGCTGTTTCTATTCTTATTTCCCACTTCATCTTCTCATCCTAGGTCTTCTCTCCATGTCATTCGGTGTCCTAGCTTAAGAATTTCTTATTGTTCAAAGTACAAATGTCGAGTAAAATTATTTTGGAGGTAATCATATGATTATTCATTTAGGGAATGCAGCTGACTTCACAAAAATCATCAAAGAAAATCGTTATGTCCTTGTTGATTTCTTCGCCACATGGTGTGGACCTTGCCGTATTATGGGCCGTGTCTTTGAGGTGATGGAAAAGCAAAGAGAAGATATTGTTTTCTTAAAGGTGGATACGGATCAATTCCCGGAGATTGCAAGAGCGTTTAATGTCATGTCCATCCCGAATATGTTCGCGTTCAAAGATGGAGCTAGAATCGCATTCACAGTCAACGGGTCAGAAGAGGAAAGCCTTTTAGGAGCCATTGCTGGAGAACAGTTTAGAGCAATTTTAGACGACACTTTTCGCTGATACGCTGTCGTTTTGAAAAGAAACTTAAACTTGTTCATTCATTTTGTCGCTATTGTTGATTTAACGAGTTCAGTTTTGTAAAATTATCGTGTTTCAAGGAGAATTTGCGCATATGGCGAAATTAACAAAAGAAGAAAAAAGAAAGATCAGAGAAGAAAAGAAGAAAAACGGTGAAACCTTAGCTCAGCAGTTCAAGAAGTTCATCACCAGAGGAAATATCCTCGACATGTCTGTCGGTGTTATCATGGGCGGTGCGTTCAACGCGATTGTCAATGCTTTCACCAAAATCTTGATGTCTGTTGCTACTTGGGGAGTCCCTGGTGGTATCAATGGTCTTGTCACTGTCTTGCCTGCTGCAAATGAGGCACAGCGCGGAGCTGAAATTGCCCTTGCTAATGGAAACGCGTTCGTTCAGAAGTTCTCGACAGCTGAAGTGAACGAGATGGTCATCGGCTTTGCTAAAGCCCAGGGTGCTGATATCACTGTCACTAGCGATACTTTCAACCAGTGGAAGACTTCTCTCTTATCTCTTTACAGTCAGCATGGTACCACTTGGACCTACAACCAGTCTGCTGTCATTGACTGGGGAACCTTCATCAACGCTATCATCTCTTTCTTAACCATCGCTTTGACTTTATTCGTCATCATCAAGGTCACCACTTATGTCGGTAAGAAGAGAGCTGAGTTCAAAGCCCAGTTAGAGATGAAAGTCGCTGAATTAAAGGCGACAGAAGAAGCTCGTAAAGAAGACGATTCTGCTGAATAAGACGATTCAAAATAAATATGCGGTGGAGGAAATCTCCATCGCTTTTTTAATATCGCAAAGCAAAGACTAGAAGTACAATCATCAATGCAAGGACAAGGAGAGGAAGAAGAATAAAGAAGCATACCTCTGAGAGATGTGAGACAAGCGGAATAAGTTTTGTCTCTTCTTTTTTTCTTTCATTTTCTTCCTTAACATAGATACTTGTGACTTTACCTTTTCTATTTATCGAAAGAACATAGACTCTTTCTGGATCGTTTTTGAATCGATCTTTTATGTCTGAACCAAATCGAACGCAAAGAAAACTATACTTCTC
>JALFLX010000095.1 GCA_022774485.1 Bacilli bacterium | reverse complement strand
ACTATATCGAAGGAGATGACATCACCAAGATCGACTGGAACCTGTACGGCAAATTCGAGAAGATGTATCTCAAGCTCTATCTCGATGAGAGGCAGATGCAGACAAGAATCTACATCGACACCTCCAATTCGATGTCTTACTTCAAGAAAGACGAGCTCGCGTTAAAGCTCGCCTCTACCTTAGCATTCCTCTCTGTCAAAGATATGGACAAAGTCTCTGTCTACGCTTTGAGAGGAAACACAGCGGAACCGATTATCGAAAACATGATCGGTAAAGATTCCTTCATGAACAGCGCTGCGGTTTTCAACAATGTCAAGTTCGGAGGAGAGAGCAACATCTCCGAAGCAATCGTCCGCTCCGTTGTCGGTTACGGTGATGGAAAAAGCATCATCATCTCTGACTTTTTAACGGATAACAACTTCACTGATGCAATTGATTATCTCAGAAGCAAAAAGAGAGATGTCCTCTGCATTCAAGTGTTAGCTGATGAAGAGGTTCATCCTCAACTACGCGGTAAGACAATCATCCACGACTCCGAAAACGACGAACGAATTTTCAAGGACAACATCAGCCGTGATATCTTGCACGCTTATCAGAAAGCGTTGAATTATATCAGAGATCGCATTGAGAAATACTGCATCTCCAGAGAGGCTGATTATATTCAAGCAATCACGACAGATTCCCTCCAGGATATCCTTCTCGGAGCGATGACACAAAGGGGGATCATACAATGACATTCGAACAACCTTGGGCATTGCTTGCTCTCTTAGCGATTCCGATTCTTATCATCATCTACATCCTCAAAAACAAATACAAGGAAGAGACAGCTCCTTCCACTTATATTTGGGAGTTGAGTCGCAAATTCCTCAAGAAAAGAAATCCGCTCCGCAAAGTGGAGCATCTCCTCGCTCTCATCATCCAGATTATGACAATCGCCGGTTTATCTTTCGCGCTCTCTCATCCTGTCTTCACTTTGAAAGGCAAGGCGGATAACATTGTCTTCGTTCTCGACGCTTCCGCATCCATGAAAATGCAGGCAGAAGAGGGAAAGACAAGATTCGATGTTGCGAAAGAAAAAATTACGGAAATCTATGAGGATGCCGTGGAAGGTTCAACCTTCACTCTCATCCTCACCGGAGAAGAGCCGAAGATCATTTGTGAAGGGATTGATGATGCTTCTCGCTTCGGATTATTCCTAGACAGTGTCTCGGTCACTCAACAGTCCAATGATTTGACAAGTTCCCTACTCGAAGCTCAAAAGAGATTATCCGACGGTTCTTCTAACCTTTGTTATGTCTTATCCGATCGAAGAATCTCAGAAGAGCAACTTGAAAACATCACCTATGTCGACTTCGCGACAGAAAAAGCGAATTATTGCATCGATAAAGCTGATTACACACTCACTACAAAAGAGTTAAAAATCAATGGTTCCATTTATGCTTATGGAAAAGATGCGAGCATCAAGGTCCGTTTCTATGCAGATGGTCAGAACTTAGGCTGGTATGGTGTCAACGCTGTCCAGGAGCAGGAGAATATCTTCAGCTGCACCTTAGACAACACTCAGTTAGGCCTCACCGGCATCTCTGAATTCAAAGCTGTTATCGAGAATGCTGAGCAACTTGGTGACTGCTTAGTTGATGACAACACCTTCATCAAATACGACAATAACGTTGCTTCTAAAACAAGCGTTCTTCTTGTCACAGAAGGAAATGGTTATATCGACTTCGGTTTGAAAGCATTCTCGGATGTCAACGTTACTACTGTCAAACCAGCAAAATATAACACCAACAAAGCCTACGATATCACAATCTTTGACAGCTACACTCCAAGCGAGCTTCCTGCCACTGGTGCAGTATGGCTTATCAACACCGATTATGTTCCAGGTTGCGGATTCAAATTCACCAAGACAGTGGATGTCAAAGAGGATGGCGGTGTCTATCTCGATTATGCGGAGAATACTGATGACATTCTCTACAACGAGCTCACCAAAGGAATCGCTCACAACGAAGTCCTCCTTGGTATCTACAACCGTCTCTCCTTAGAAGCTGACTTCACCACCATCATGACATACAACAATCTTCCGATGGTTTTCGCTGGTAAAAATGATGCTGGTCAAAGAGAAATCGTTTTCTCTTTCGATCTTCACGACTCCGATTTCGGCTTGAAGTACGACTGGATTTGCTTGCTCAAAAACTTCCTTGATTACTCCAATCCGAAGCTGATTAACGAGTTCAGCTATGAAGTCACCGACGTCTTGACCTTTGCAGTCTCTGATAAGATGAAATCTCTTTCGATTTTCACTCCTGACTCTAAGCTTGAACCCTTGACCATCATCGGTAAGGATTATGTCACATATCAGTTAGATATGGTCGGGACCTATTCTATCGAGATTGAATATGATGATGGAACTGTTAAACAGATCAACATCTTCGCTCAATTCCCGAAAGAAGAGAGCAATTCAATTGCTGTCGATACGAAAAATTATCAGTTGAGCACTAACGAATTGACCGTGAAAGGCGACGGCCTTTTCGACAACATTTTACCGATTGTCATCGCCGCAGCGATCTTCTTTGCGGCAGATTGGATCTTATACGCCCATGAACAGTATTAGAATTCAAAACCCATTCCTGCTGCTCCTTGTCATTCCTTTAATCGCAGCAGTTATCATCGGATTCTTCATGCTCCCGAAAGTGAAGAGAATGAGAAAGAAAAACATCATCTCTTTCTCTCTTCACCTCGCGATGAGCGTTTTGCTTGCCTTAGCATTCTCTGATATCCAGTTCTTAAAAACCTCTCAGAAAACCGAGCTCTACATCGTCTGTGATGTCTCCGACTCTCTCAGATTAAGTCAAGAGAAAGTGGATGATATCATTAAAGATGTCTATGAGCAGGCAAACGCTGAGACCGATACAAAAGTCGGCTTGGTCGGCTTCGCTGATACAGCAAAAGTCATCTATAACCCCGGAGAGAAATACAAAGGAATTGCAGACTACTTCGATGTTGAGAAGCACAGTGAATTCAACCGTTCTTCTAGCAACCTTGAAGCAGCACTCACTTACACGAACTCCTTATATGGAGATGATGTTGTCCGCAAGATGATCCTCATCTCTGATGGCATCGAGACTGATGGTTCTGCCATCAACTGCATTGAGACTTTAAATGATGACGGTGTCTTCTTAGATGCGATTGAAGTCGATCCGATCGCAGGCGATGAAGTTGCAATTATCGGACTCGAATACACCGATCACTGCTTTGTCGGAAGAGAAGAAACTGTCAAAGTCTCCATCAAGAGCAAAGCCAATCAAGATATCACCCTCCAGCTCAACTGTGAAGGTGAAACGATCAAAGAAGAAGAAGTCACAGTCAGCCGTGGTCTTAACATCATCAATTTCACCCTTGACACCACTAAAGTCGGTTCTTTCGACTATGAGATTCAGATCAAAGGTACCAGAGGTGACACCTATGAAGAGAACAACCTCAAAGGCTTCACGCAAGATTACACAGACAAATTCTCTGTCCTCTTCATCGGCGCGACAGAAGATGATTACACCGCCTTCAAGTCCTTAGGTGGATACACTGGTGAGGGTATCACCATCAAGAAGTACATCAACCAGTACAATATTCCCTACAAACTCAATGATCTTCTTCAATATGATGAGATTGTCGTCTCTGACTTCGATGTCACTCAAATCAACCACGCCGATCAGTTTGTCACCAATCTCAACACCGCTGTTAAAACGTACGGAAAATCCTTAATCACCTTCGGTGCGACTCACACTAACTCCACGGATGATTATGTCGATTACTACAACGATATGTTGCCTGTTCAAAGCCAGTCTGATGAAGAAAAGGCAATCGTCTTCCTCATCGATAACTCCGGCTCAATGGAGACTGATAACAGACTCAGTAAAGCAAAACAGGGCGCCATCGCCTGCTTAGATATCCTAAACGAGCAAGACTTTGTCTCCGTTGTCGCATTCTCTGATGCTGCTGTCGTCTATCAACCCTTGACAAGTGTCAAAAATAAGACTGCCATTAAACAGTCCATCAACCGCATTCAAACAGTCGGTGGAACTTACATGTTGGAAGGTCTCAAAGCTGCGTACAATCAGATCAAAGACTCCAAGATCAATTACAAGACCATTATCACCCTCTCTGATGGTGACCCGTTCGACTCCCAGGAAACCTTGAGAAAATATGTCCGCATCATCGCCAGCAACAACGTCATTTGCTCCTTCATCAACATTGCAAACTCTTCTGGTGAATCCCTCTTGAAGAATCTCTCCTCTACCGGAGGCGGATTCTACAAGTTTGTCCGCAACTCCAACCAGTTGGTTGATACCATGGTCGCATCCATTCAGGATGAGACTGGTAACTCTAAGATTGAAGAAGCTGCCACACTTCAATACCGCCTTCCAAATGATCCTGTCATGCAAGGTGTCAAGCAGGATATGCCTGACATTGAAGCCTATAACTTCTGTCACATTAAGTCAGCGGCAAACACCGTCTTGACTGTCAACTACCAAGTGACTGATGAAGAGACTGGCGTTCCTAGCTCCACCATCGTTCCAATCTACGCGTATTGGACTTATGGTAAAGGCAAAGTTGCCTCCTATACCGGTGACTTAGCAGGAACTACTTCCAAGAAGATTTTCCAGAGTACAAGTGGAAACAAATTCTTCCAGAACAGCGCAGTTGTCAATCTTCCGGATAGAGCAGCCTCCAATGTATTGGATATGTCCTATACCGTAAACGGAACAACCACAACTGTTCATATCAACGCCAACGATAACGATAAAAACGCACAGGTCAAACTCAGCATCAAAGACCCGCAAGGAAATGAGTCAGAAGCGATCCTTCTCTATGATGGTGAGCAGTATTCAGGAGACATCAGCACTCCGATAAGAGGAAAGTATGATCTCCACATCTCTTATCTCCAAATGGATGAGAATGGAAAATACCAAGAGACCGAAGAGGATGATTTACCGCTCTACTTCGATTATTCGACCGAATACGATATCTTCAAGAGCGATGATTCTAACCTTCTTTACGACATCACCAAACTCTCTGGTGGTAACCTCACCAAAGAAGAAGCAAAACTCTCTGTCACGGATGAACAGTTACAGCACCTCTCTTATCAGTCCACCATGATTTTCTTCGTCTTATTGGCAGTTGTCCTCTTCTTAGTCGACATCTTCATCCGCAAATCGGAATTCAAGAGAAAAACAGCCGTTCAGCAGTAAACACAAGGGCAGTGAATCCGCTGTCCTTTTCTTGTGATTACGTGTATCGATAAATCCCCTCTCTTGTTGAAATTTCCATTACTTTTTATGTGTTCTTTATACATATGTTGTATACTTAACTCATGAGTTCTACCATGATAAACATCATATTAATCATCTTATGTTTTCTCCTCGGTTCTCTTCCTCTTTTGATTCCTTTCCTGAAAGGGAATCACAAGGGAGATGACTCATTTTTTACGCATCACAAAACTTTAGTTGCTGTCTCTTTTTTCTTGATACTAGGTTCTCTTGTCAGAGTCTCATTTTTAGACTCTTTTCCCTCTGGACTCAATCAAGATGAAGCAAGCGCTGGCTATGAAGCCTTTGCGATATTAACCACCGGTATGGACCGCCACGGCAATCAAGCTCCGGTTCACTTCGTATCCTGGGGAAGCGGTCAGAATGTCCTGTATTCTTATCTTGCAATCCCATTTATCGCCTTACTAGGAAACACGACCATCGCGTTAAGACTTCCGATGGCACTTTTGTCTTGTGTCACTCTTTACGCCCTTTATTACACAATCGCTTCTCTCAAAGATGAGAAGACTGCGCTTCTCTTCCTAGCATTCCTTGCAATCAACCCTTGGCATATCTCTAAGTCGAGGTGGGCTCTTGAAAGCAACCTCTTCCCAGAGCTTGTCCTATTAACGCTCCTCTTGCTTCTTTTCAGCATCCGGAAAAAGAAATATGTCTT
>JALFLX010000007.1 GCA_022774485.1 Bacilli bacterium | reverse complement strand
AATAAACTCAAAATAGAAGATGGTATCTGTTATCTTCCTTTCAATCGAAATCTCACGGAGGAAGAGACGAAAACGTTATCAGAGCAAACAAAAAATGGTTCTATCAAAAAACTTGTTCAAAATACGGATGGATTCTATGAATTCAAGAAAGAAAAAGAAGAATATAACTACCTAGTTAAGCCGACGAAATTCTCAAAGGATGCGAAGCTTTCTCTCATCGAAAAATACTCGAGAAAAGACTTGGTGAAATCGAATGTATACGGCATCATTTTCTCTTTACTGACCATCTTGTTGATCCTAATTCAGACATTCTTGTCCTTTGAACAGAAAGATGCAATCATGAGTTTCATCGACCCTGAAAAACAGAGTGGAATCATTCTCTCTAAAGTAAATTTAGAGGAGAATAATGGATACGGAGTATATCTTCACTTCAACGAAGAAGAGGAAGAGAATCTCTTCTCGAATTACGCCGGGGAAAAATACCCTATCTATAATTTATCTTTTCCCTTAACTAATTCGAACTGTTTCTATACCACAGAATACGGCATGCATTTAAGTAGAAAGGATATCCTCGATAAAGATGAGATACTCCCTAAGAGAATACAGGGAGTAATGACCACAAACGAAGACTATCTAAGAAGAAGATTTGGAAATGAAAATAATGAATTAGTTGTCTTATCTGGAGATCTTGAGGCGTGTAAATCAGATCCGAAGAAACTTGTTTTCACAGACTTTATCGCGGATTCTATCCTGATAAAGGCACATGTTTTACCTGAGGTGAAAAATTATCATTACGTGTTTGAGAAAACATTCAACTATTTTCCGGTATATGATTATGAAGTCGGTGCGATTATCAAAACTGATTACAAAGAGAAATATCCGATGATTCCCTCCTTACTAACTCAATACATTACTGAAAACACATTGGAAGAACACCGCAAAGAGATTATTTCTCTTCCTGAATATGAGGGGCTGAAGAAAGCATATTACAACGGTGAATTAACGCTTATTTTCTCAATCTATCCGGAATTTACAAGCGCAGATGTCTATGCGACAAATTATTGTCGCGGAGAATACTTGTATTATTCCAAAAATGTCGAGGAAGAATCATTCTTCAATTCAGATCGAATCACGGATACAATAAATTTTGTCTTTGCAGACAATCAAGAGCTTAACGATGATGAAATCATCATCACAAAATTAATGGTTAAAGTATTGGCTCAATTAGGTTTTAAAGAAGTGATTGGTGAGACGCTTCATATTATAAAAAGAGAAGGAAACATGGAAAATGGTAAAATCCTTCTCGATCTTCCGCTGAAAATTAAAGCGATCGCCTCTTATGCATATCTTTCAAGAACCAACATCGAAAAAATCAACAAAGCAAGAAGCATGGTGACTGGATATTACCTCCCGCTCACAAAGGAAGTAACGAAAGTCCTCAATAAAACGAATCAAGACTACTATATCATCGAAGACTACTCAAATGCGACCATGACTCTTTTAAAAAAGACAATGAATATGTTTACCGATACATTCCGTTTCTTAGAAACACTTGTCATTATCATCCTCGTCTCGATGCTCATCTTCATAGGTTATAAGGCGACTAAGGATTTCACTTACCAGATCGGTGTCTTTAAGTCACTAGGTATGTCTAACAAAGACATGTCAGAGATTTTCTTGATGAAGAACACAACATTCACCTTCGGTGCGCTTCTTCTCTCCTCTCTTCTCATCTATCCATTCTTGCGCTTAGCAAATAGTCTGATCATGTCAGCGTATAACGCCTTTACCAAAACAACACTGCCGACAATTCCGATTTTCGTCTTCAAAGCTCCGATTTTCTTCTTCGACTTTTTCGCGATTATCCTCATCTTCTCTCTCACTACAATCTTACCGATTCTCATGTTAAAGAAGATATCTCCAGCCATGATTGTCAATCACAAGAAAGACTGACAACGTATTTCTTTCTTAATAAATTGTTTTTAAGTAATAATAAAATAGCGGCATATCCTAATAGATAGGCCGCATATTGAAATTAATATTCGACAACGTTGATAAACTTCTCTAACAGAGCTCTCTTCTTCTCATCTTTGACAGTGCAGAGTTTTGTGGCAGAGACAACAGAGATCCACTCGTTGACATAAGAGGGTTCGATTCCTGTTTTCTTGCAGAACTCTTTGAGATAAATCTCAGCACCTTTCTGGTCATCCTCTAAGATGAACTGAAGATATGTTAAGCTAGCGTCTCCTGAGGTATTTCCTCTCGTGGCGTGAGCCCAGTCTAAGATTCCATAGCTCCCATCCTCTCTGAGGATAATGTTGTGGAAAGAGAGGTCACCATGGCAGAGCTTTAAGTGGTTTGGCATTCTCTCTAATCTCATATGAAGCTCATAGCGAGTGGTGTACTCTAATCCGGAGTGGCTGATGTAATCGTTGAGCTTATCTTTGAGTTTTGGAAGTTTGATAGTGTCACAGCGATGGTTCAATAACTCCATCTGGATTTTGATAAGGAGGGAGATGTATTTTTTCTCATTTTCGGGAAATTCTTTTCTGAGCTGAAGCAGTGTCTTTCCGACAATCTCTTCGCTGCTGATCGCTAAGTTAGATCCGACAGAGAAGACTTCATAGACCTGAGGGACTGGCAGTCCACACTCTCTTGCATACGCTTGATTCATGGCCTCTTTTAAGACATCGGAATCATGGTAATGCTCGTGGTCAAACACTTTGGTAATGACACCATCGTGACGATAAATCTTCTTGTGATTTCTCTCTAAAATCAATTCTCCAAGCTCTCTCATAACTGTTCCTCCTCTTTCATTTTCTCATATTTCTTCTCGCCGTAATATGCTTTGAGATAAATCTCTTCTAACTCAGAGACTAAGGGATAGCGAGGGTTTGTTCCTGTGCATTGATCGTTGAAGGCAGCTAAGGACATTTCTTTTAAAGAAGATAAGAACGCCTGTTCCTCAATACCAGCTTCTTGGATGGTTAAGGGAAGCTCAATATCTTTCTTCAGCTCATCGATTTTCTTGATTAATCTTCTGAGCTTCTCTTCATCATTCTTACCACCTAAGTTCAAAAGATCTGCGATTTCCGCATAGCGATGCAATGCTTCTGGCGCTTGATACTGAGAGAATGTTCCCATTTTCACAGGGCGCTCAGAGGCGTTGTATTTCATGACCTCATCTAACATCAAAGAGACACAGACACCGTGAGGGAGATGATGGTAAGCGCCGAGTTTATGACCTAAGGAGTGATCGATTCCTAAGAAAGCGTTCGCGAAGGAAATACCGGCTAAGGTGGCAGCGTGAGCCATATGTTCTCTGGCTTCTAAATCATCTTTTCCGTTATGATAGGCTCTAGGAAGATACGTAAAGATCTCAACGATAGCCTCTTTTGCCATCGCATCAGAGAAGACAGTGTGCATCATTGAAACATATGCTTCCATGCAGTGAGTCAAGGCATCGATACCGCTTGCTCTCGTGAGCCCTTTTGGAATATCTCTCATAAGAGTAGAGTCGATAATCGCCATATTCGGCAAGAGAGAATAATCTGCAATCGGGTATTTGGTTCCATCTCTCTCATCCGTGATGATGGCGAAAGGAGTGACCTCAGAGCCAGTGCCAGCGGTCGTAGGAATACAGACCAAAGAAGCTTTCTTTCCGAGGTTAGGGAATGTGATGATTCTCTTTCTGATATCGATAAAGTCCATCGCCATATCCTCAAAGTCAACTTCTGGATGTTCGTATAAGATCCAGATGATCTTTGCGGCATCCATCGGGGAACCACCGCCAAGAGCGATGATGCAGTCAGGTTTGACCTCTTCGCAGAGTTTTGCTCCTTCTTTGGCGCAGGCTAAGGTCGGATCTGGTGCGACATTGGAGAAGACTTCTGACTCAATTCCAACTTTAGAAAGAGCATCAGAGACTCTCTTGCTGAATCCAGATTGATAAAGGAAAGAGTCTGTGACAATCAAAGCTCTTCTCTTGTGATAGACAGAAGAGAGCTCCTCCAAGGCAAACTCAAGACATCCCGGCTTGAAGAAAAGACGTTCGGGCGTACGGAACCAAAGCATATTCTCCCTCCTTTTAGCGACACTTTTACGGTTTAAAAGCTGCTCCACTCCGACCTGTCCAGAGATGGAGTTTCCACCCCAAGATCCGCATCCTAAGGTGAGACTCGGTTTGAGTCTAAAGTTATATAAATCTCCGATACCGCCTAAGCTAGAAGGAGTGTTGATTAATAGTCTGCAGGCTGGAAGCTCTTTTTCAAAAAGCTCGATATGTTCTTTTCCTTTGGCTTCATCGGTATAGAGATCTGCTGTATGTCCAATACCGCCATCGAGAAGCAATCTCTTCGCTTTCTTCATCGCATCTAGGAAATCTTCCGCTTCATAAAGCGCTAAGACAGGACAAAGTTTCTCATGCGCAAACGGTTCGCTGACATCGACCTTAGTCACCTCACCAACTAAGACTTTTGTCTCTTTTGAAACTTCAAATCCAGCCATCTTAGCAATGTCATAAGCGCTTTGCCCGACAACTTTCGCATTGATAGATCCGTGGACTAAAATCGTATCTCGAATCAAATTCAGTTCTTCCGAAGATAAAAAGTGAGCCCCTCTGTACTTCAGCTCTTCTTTCATCTCTTTGTAACGAGAAGAAAGACAGATGATCGAGTTCTCAGAGGCGCAGATCATACCATTATCAAAAGTCTTAGAATGGATGATAGAAGAGACAGCAAGTCTCACATCTGCGAATTCATCGATGATAGTCGGAGCATTTCCTGCACCGACACCGATTGCCGGTTTTCCGCTGGAATAAGCCGCTGTGACCATACCAGGACCACCGGTCGCTAAAGTGCAGTCTGCCGACTTCATCAAAAGATTCGAAAGCTCAATAGAAGGATTTTCAATCCAAGCGATGATATCCTCAGGAGCTCCCGCTTTCACCGCTGCTTCTAAGACAATCTTCGCCGCGTGAATCGTGCAGTTCTTCGCTCTAGGATGCGGAGAGAAAATGATCGCATTTCTTGTCTTCAACGCCAAGAGAGATTTGAAAATTGCTGTAGAGGTCGGATTGGTGGTCGGTACAATACCTGCTAAGATTCCAAGCGGCTCAAGCACCACTTCATATCCCATCGCATCATCCTGTTCAATCACACCGCAAGTCTTCGTATCTTTATATGCGTGATAAATGTATTCTGCCGCATAGTGATTCTTGATCACCTTGTCTTCAAAGACACCCATACCAGTCTCTTGTACCGCTTCTTTCGCTAAGAGAATACGGTTCTTGTTGGCAGCGATTGCAGCAGCTCTAAAGATCTTATCCACCTGTTCTTGAGAATAGGTCGCATAAATCTTTTGTGCTTCCTTCACTCTTTTTAAAAGCTCTTGGAAGTCCTTTTGCGCTAATTCTTTCTGTTCCAGTGTGTCCATCGGATTACCCTCCTTGTTCAAACACGCACATTTTAATTGTTTTGCGCATTATTGTAAATAGGTTTTTGCTTATAACACGCAAATTTACATTTGTAACGCTATATTTTTGCGTGTTTTGCATATTTAAAACAGGAAAATAATTGCAAATCAGGAAAAGACATCAGAAATGAATTCCCTATATATAAATAAAGGAAAAGAAAAAATTAGAAAAAACGACTCTAAGACTAAATATATATATAGTAAATATAGGTTATTTATTGAAACCAAAACCCGTTCAGAGAAGCAGGCCTCTTTTAACACAAAAGTCATTTTGTAAATACTTTTTTATCAAAAAAGAAGAATTTTTACATTGGAAAGGGTTTTCATTTCAAATCTGAAAACTTTCAAATATGGAAAAAGATAAGCTTTTTCTAAAAAAAGCCGAGAAATATCACGTTTTTTCATCATTAGAAAGAATAAAAAGAGATGAAAAACAAATCCGTTTCTTACTTCCAAAAAATCAAAAATTATTTTTAAAAATGGTAAATATACATTATGTGTTTTTTATGCAATAATCGATTTAGAAATATTAAAAAATGCGATAGTTATCGATATTTTTAAAGCTTGGTTATCAATTGTTTTTTAAAAAATCTCATTTCCATTTCTTTTTTACGGCAGTATAATTGAAAGCGGTTCAACGATATGGCTGAAAAAGAATTCCCTAAAACTCAGCGTTTTCGACAAAGCGGAGTGGCTCTTCCAATCTTTTCTCTGCCCAGTAACTATGGGATTGGAAATGTCGGCCAAGCCGCACGAAAGTTTGTCGACTTCCTGTCTGATTCGGGGTTCTCTTATTGGAGCATCTTACCGCTTGGACCGACGTCATTTGGAGATTCTCCCTTCCAAAGTTTCTCCAGTAAGGCCTTAAACCATTACTTCATCGATTTAGATGATCTCATCGATAAGGGCTTGCTGAAGAAAAAAGACTTCTCTTCTATCGATTGGGGCAGTGATCCAAGACAAGTGGATTACGCAAAGATCTATCAAAACCGTGTCAAAACGTTGAAGATCGCCTTCAAGAGATTCAAGAAAGGAGAGGGGGATTACCAAAGAGGATACGCGACATTCCTCCGCAAAAAGATGTTCTCTGATTATGCTTGCTTCATGGTACTCAAAGAGAAAAATCAGGACAAACCGTGGAATCTTTTTGTGAAGGAATACCGTTCCTTCTCTCCGCAGAAGTTCCTTCAGTTTAAGAGGAAGTACAGATCCGAGATCGAATTCTACGAGTGGACTCAGTATATCTTCTTAAAGCAGTGGGAGCAGCTGATGGCTTACGCTCACAGCAAGAACGTCAAGATCATCGGTGAAATGCCGATGCATGTCAGCTACGACTCAATTGATGTCTACAAACATCATCGAAACTTCATTCTCGATGAGGAAGACAAGATGGAGTTCGTCGCTGGCTATCCACCTGATGTCTTCTATGAGAAAGGCCAATGTTGGGGTACACCTCTTTACAACTTCGATTACCTCAAGAGGAATGAGTATCATTTTCTTAAAGACCGTTTATCCTTCTGCTACGACCTCTATGACCTTGTCATCTTGGATCACTTCCGAGGTTACATCGAAAACTACGAGGTCAAAAAGGGAAGCGTGGATGGAATGGAAGGAAAATGGACCAAGACTCCTGGAAAAGAAGTGATCGACAACTTCATCTCTGACAAATCAAGAGTGATTGCCGAAAACGTAGACTTCAACTCAAAAGAAATGGAGGAAATCCTCAAGGACTTCCAAATCCGAGACATGCGCGTGTTAGAATTCGGCTTCCCGCGCGAGATGGGAAATTTCAACAAACCGGTCAACTACGAGTATCCGTGCATCTCATATTCGACCACGCATGACTGTAAGCCGCTAAGGTCTTACTTCGAAGAGATGAGCTTCGAAGAGAGACAAAACAGTGTTGAACAAATCAACAGCTGCTGCGAACACTTCGGTGTCGCAAAAGTCACTGGGGAGAGCATTCCCCAGATGGTGGAAGCGATGCTAGAGCTCAACCTCGCATCACTGAGCTCTATCGCGATTCAATCCATGCCTGATCTCTTATGCCAAGGGAAAGAGGGGCGAATCAACACTCCGGGTTCTGTCGGTATCAACTGGCGCTATCGTGTCACAGAAGATGACCTCTCGCCGTTGAACGCAAAAAGGCTCAGAGCGTTGAACAAGCATTACGGAAGATGCGATTGATTCTATCAAGGTATGAGTACTCAACCTTGTGGAATATGTCGGGACGTCACTTTTCATCAAAGGGGGAACAAATTTTTATGAAAAGCAAATTAGTTACGTTTTTAGGATTAGTCGCCTTAACCTTAGTCGGTTGCGGTGGTACTGAAACTGAAGCTCCGGACACTGGAAAAGAAACAGAAGCTCCGAAGACTGATGTCACACCTGCTCAGAAAGATGAGCTTGTCATCGGCTCTCCGACTGCTCACCAGGAATTTGTCAAAGGTGAAGTTGAGAAATTTTTAAAGGCTGAAGGCCTCGACAGCAAATACACTGTCAAAATGTATGAATTAGGTGAAGCTGATGCGAAGGGTGTCGCCGACTGGACTGCAGCCACTGCTCCGGACATCTACGCTTTCGCTTCTGACCAGATCGGTACCTTAAACAACAAGGGTGCCTTAGCTGAAGTTCCGGAAGCCTTCGCTACCAAGATGGTCGAAGACATGGGTGAACTTGCCGCTGGTGCTGGTGTCTTAGGTGATTCCACCTATGCGTATCCTTACGCTGGTGATAACGGCTACTTCCTCTACTACAACAAATCCTTAGTCGCGCAAGATAAGATTGGCAATGTCAATGACCTCATCGCCGCTTGTGCGGAAAAAGGAACCAAGTTTGCGTATGCCTTAGACACCGATTCTTCTTTCTTCTCCATCGGTACCTTCATGACTTTCGGCGCCAGATACACTGTCAATTTAAACACTGATGGTTCCTTCTTAAGCGCCACCTCCACCTTCAATACCGAAGCTGGTATCAAAGGCGGAAAAGCTGTCAAATCTCTCTTAGCCAACGCAAATGTCATCACTGCACATAAGAGTGCAAGAGATGTTGTTCCCAATGCTGCAAACGGCATCGGTGCTATTGTTGAAGGTTCTTGGAAGTACAACGCTTACAAAGATGCTTTAGGTGAAAACTTAGGACTTGCTGCTCTTCCGACTATTACAATCGATGGTGAGACCAAGAACTTCGCTTCCTTCTTAGGCTACAAGCTCTATGGTGTCAACCCCAAGAAGTCCGGTGGTAATGCCGAGAGATTAACTGTCCTCCACAAGATCGCCAATTACTTAGTCTCCGCCACTGCTCAGGAAGCTAGATTCGATGCGCTCAATGTCGTTCCGACCAACGCTTCTGTCAAGAAATTACAGAAAGTTCAGAACAACGAGCTTGTCGCTGCTTTAGCCGCTCAGTCCGCATACTCTGTCCCGCAGACTGTTGTTCCCGGCAACGTCTGGAGTGGTGCCAGTGCTGCAGTCGACTCTCTCAAGGCTGCCGATTCCGATGTCGCTCAGGTCATGGCGACCTACGCTTCGACCATCGCTTCCTCCACTGGCTATTAAATCGTTTCTTGTTGTTTAAACCCTTTGTTAGGAGAGCGGAATTTCCGCTCTCCTAATTGTCGTTATAAGCAACACAAATAAACAAATTTAGTAGTCAATTACAAAATGATTCATTTATAAAAACTTAAATTTATCAAAAGAGTAAAGGAGGAGCTATGGCAGACAAACAAGCTCAAGTTTTAGAAAGCCAGCTAGAGTACCTCTCTTTGAGTAAACCGAGAAGAATACTCTACAAGTTCACGCATTTCTTCACGTCGATTCCTAAAAAAATAAAAAGAGCTTTCAGCTCTACCCCCGGAAAAGCAAGAAAGTTAAGCTCTAGCTTCTTCGGCGTTTTCCGTAACTTATTCTCCGCCTTCCGCTACGGAGATTGGAAGACAAGACTCTCCGCGCTGCTTATGGGATTCGGTTTGGTCACCAGAAGACAGATTTTGAGAGGCGTCTTTTATTTTCTCTTTGAGGCGGCCTTTATCTTCTTTATGATTATCATCGGCGCCCCATCCCTTGGAAATCTCGGTAATTTAGGATATATCGCTTCGAGCAAACACACAGAACTCAACGATATCATCACCATCAGCGTTCCAAAATACTACGACAATTCCTTCACGATTCTCCTTTACTCGATTATCACAATCTTCTTGATTCTTCTCTTTGTCGTGCTTTGGTACAACCA
The DNA here is from genome assembly GCA_022774485.1 of Bacilli bacterium. Taxonomy (GTDB): domain Bacteria; phylum Bacillota_I; class Bacilli_A; order RFN20; family CAG-288; genus Enterosoma. The sequence continues at coordinate 20,913 of JALFLX010000007.1, read as the reverse complement.
GCTAGTCGACAGCAAGAAACTTCAAGATAGTGAGAACATCGGAAAATACGCATCTGACCGCACCTCTGTCAAAAACATCTTTGACAAGTCTTATGCGACTACGTTATTAGCGATTCCAATCGGTGGTCTTTTTGTCTTCACCATCCTCCCGATGGTCATGATGATCGCTATCGCCTTCACCGATTACGACTATTTGCATGAACCGACTGATAAGCTCTTTGAATGGGTCGGCTTCTACAACTTCGGAACCGTCTTTTCTATCACCTCCTCAAGCGGTGGAAACAGCATCCTCTTGCAAGTCTTTGGAAGAGTCTTGCTCTGGACTTTGGTTTGGGCTTTCTTCGCAACATTCTCAAACTACTTCATCGGTATGGTTGTCGCGATGATCATCAACATCAAAGGAATCAAACTCAAGAAGCTTTGGAGAACTGTCTTAATCACCACAATCGCGATTCCGCAGTTTATTTCATTGTTGTTGATATCGCAGATGTTCTCAGATGAAGGTATTGTAAACAGCTTCTTGCAGATGCTTCATATCACCAGCAAGAACATCCGCTTCCTCTCTGATCCGATCATCGCAAAGATTACCATTATCTTAGTCAACACTTGGGTCGGTATCCCATACACCATGTTAATCTGCACTGGTCTCTTGATGAACATCCCCGAGGACTTATACGAATCCGCTCGTATCGATGGCGCCTCTCCCTTCACCATGTACTTCAAGATCACCTTGCCTTACATGCTCTTTGTCACCGGACCTTATCTCATCAACCAATTTGTTGGAAACATCAACAACTTCAATGTCATTTATCTTCTCTCCCAAGGTGGACCATCCTTCACCGCTGCCTTTGTCGGTCAAGTTGTCCCTGCCCTTGTCAGAGATTCCAATGTCGGTCAGACTGACTTGTTGATCACTTGGATCTACAAGATCACGACCAACAGCTCTTACGATTACGGTATGGCTTCTGTCTTAGGATTGATGATCTTCGTCATCATCGCATTCTTCTCTTTGATCTTCTACTCCAACAGCTCTGCCAACAAGGATGAGGAGGCCTTCCAGTGATGGAAAACGTCAAAAAGAACAATTATCGCTCCCACAAGAGAGCGATTCGAACCAGAAACTTCTTCGTTTACTTCTTCTTGATTCTCATGTCTGTCATCTGGTTAATTCCTTTCCTCTATCTTCTCTTCCAGTCCTTCTCCTCTGTCTACACCACCAAATTCTTCATGCCGTATGCAAACACACCCGAGAATGTCGCAGCCGGTTATCCGGTCTGGACCTTCAACAATTACATCAAACTCTTCAATAACCCGTATTATCACTTCGGCTCCTGGTATAAGAACACCCTCATCATCTCCGCTGTCTCCTGTATTGTTGAGACAGTTATGGTCTTAGGAACTTCTTATGCCTTCTCCCGTCTCCGCTTCTCCTTGAGAAAACCGTTGATGAAGCTCATCTTGATCTTAGGTATGTTCCCTGGATTCTTATCTATGATCATCATCTACTTCATCCTCAAACTCTTCGGACTCAGCGGAAACATCTACTCCTTAATCCTCATCTACATCGGCGGTTCCGCCATGCAGTACTACATCGCCAAAGGCTTCTTTGACACCGTTCCTCGCTCCTTAGATGAAGCAGCGATGATCGATGGTGCCAACAAGAACACCATCTTCTTCAGAGTCATCATGCCTCTCTCTAAACCGATTGTTGTCTACACCCTCTTGATCACTTTCACGGCTCCTTGGGGTGACTTCATGATGCCTTCTTACCTCGCGCAAGGTAACGATGCTGCAAGAACTGTCGCTGTCGGTATGCAAAAAATGATCACCACGCTTGAGAACAGAGCGGAATACTTCCCTGTCTTCTGCGCAGGTGGTGTAGTTGTCTCTATCCCGATCATGGCCCTCTTCTTCTGGCTCCAGAAGTACTATGTCGAGGGTATCACCGGTGGCGCTGTCAAGGGTTAAATATGAGAAAAACAAATCCTGCTCTTCTCTCACTTTTCTTCCTCTTGACTGCCTGTCAAGGGACAGAGAGTGAAAAACCTACAGAAGCAAAAGAAGAACTCTCCCTTCTTGAAATCTACGAGGATGGGAACGAAACCATCCTCGATGACAACTATCGAAATTACTACGAAATCTTCGTCTACAGCTACGCAGATTCTAACGGCGATAAGATCGGCGACTTAAACGGCATCACTGAGAAGCTTGATTGTATCAAAGAATCCGGATACACCGGCATCTGGTTAACACCGATCTTCAAATCCACAACTTATCACAAATACGATGCGGTCGATTACTTCCAGATCGATCCGACCTTCGGAACGATGGAAGATCTGAAAGCCCTTGTTAAAAAAGCACACTCTCTTGACATCAAAGTCATCTTAGATGGTGTCTTCAACCACACATCTCTTTACAACAGGTGGTATGAAAGCGCAGTGTTAGCGCACAACAAATATCTCAAAGGTCAAACCTTGAGCGAAGAAGAAACGAAGTTCAACACTCTCTATAAGTTCTACGACAGCGAGGAAGAAGCCAGAGCAAGCGGCCACAAATATTATCAGGCCGGAGCAAACCCGTACTACTATGAAGGAAACTTCGACCGGGCAATGCCAGAGTTCAACTTCGATTCAGAGTTCACTTATGAGCTTGTCCAGAGCGTGATTGACTTCTACATGGCCCCTGAAATCGGCATCGATGGCTTCCGCTTAGATGCAGTAAAATACTACTACTTAGGGGAAAACGACAAGAACGTTCAAGTCCTCACTCGCATCGAAGAGATGATGAGAGAAAACAATCCAAACGCTTATGGTGTCGGTGAGTGCTGGGATAGCAACACCACCATCGAGAAGTACTATCAAAGCGAGCTTGACTCCTTCTTCTACTTCCCATCCGCTGGATCTGATGGCTACATCGCAATCAGCGTCAACAACAAAGAAAAGCTCAAAGGCAACTACTACCGCGGAAGCAAGGACTTAGAAGCAAAGTGCCAAAACGGAATCCCCGCTCCCTTCTTAAACAACCACGATATGGCACGTCTCTCCTACTCGACACTTCCTGACTTACAGAAATTTGTCTTCGCCTTATTAGGAATGTCGAAAGGTACGACATTCCACTACTACGGAGATGATATCGGCATGGTGTCGACCAATCTCCCCTCAGGAGACTATAAAGACTCCTCTTACCGCACTCACTACTACTGGGATGATGACACCCATGAATCTGAATGTCAGAACGTTCCAAACGCAGTGAATCAGCCACAGATCATGCCTTGCTACAAGACCCAAAGAGAAGATCCCTCTTCCATGCTCTCTTACATCACCGCCATCAACAAGCTGAGAAACATCTATCCGTTCATCGCTAGAGGCACACTTGTCGATGGAAATGAAGCGGAAGAAAGCGCCAATAACTCCAGCAAGCAGAAAATCCTCACCCTCACCAAACGATACGAAGAAAAAGACTACAAAGTGATGATCAACTTCTCCGACACAGATGAGGCATCTTGTGATATCACAGGATACAAACCCTTGGCCGGATTGAAGATTCAATGTGATGATACGATCAAATTCGAGAGCAACACCCTCACCCTCTCCCCACACTCCATCGCGCTCTTGAAGACAGAATAAAGGAGCCAACCACTATGGCAGAATTGAAACTAGAACACATTTACAAAGTGTATCCCAACGGGACCAAAGCTGTGAATGACTTCTCCATGGACATCAAGAACGGAGAATTCATCGTCTTTGTCGGCCCCTCCGGATGCGGAAAAAGTACCACGTTACGTATGATCGCCGGTTTAGAGGATATCACCGCTGGTGAGCTCTATATCGACGGCGAGATTGTCAACGACAGAGAAGCCAAGGACAGAGATATCGCGATGGTCTTCCAGAACTACGCTCTCTATCCTCACATGACTGTCTACGACAACATGGCTTTCGGTCTCAAACTCCACCATGTCCCCAATGATATCATCGCCGAGAAAGTCCTTTGGGCTGCGGATATCTTAGGCATCAAAGAATATCTTGACCGCAAACCGAGAAACATGTCTGGCGGTCAAAGACAGAGAGTCGCGTTAGGACGAGCCATCTTAAGAGACCCGAAAGTCATGCTTTTAGATGAGCCGCTTTCTAACCTCGATGCGAAGTTAAGAGCGCAGATGAGAACGGAGATTGCAAAGCTTCACCAGAAGCTTAAGACCACCTTCATCTATGTCACTCACGATCAGACCGAGGCTATGACCTTAGGTGATCGTGTCGTTGTCATGAAGGCTGGTAGAATCCAACAGATCGACACACCGAAGAACCTCTACAACTATCCTGGCAACAAGTTTGTCGCCGGCTTCATCGGCACCCCGCAGATGAACTTCATCAACTGCACTCTCAAGAGAGAAAAAGAGAATGTCATCCTCCATCTCGACCTCAACAATCAAGATCTTGTCATCTCTTACAACTACCTTTTGAAAGTCTTACCTCAGTTCTTAGATGGCATGCACCCCCTTACCCTCGGTGTCCGTTGCGAACACATCTCTTTAGCCAAAGAAGCAAGCGATCACACTGTTATGGCAAAGATTAGCCACTTTGAAGAACTCGGTAGCGAGTGCTTGATTTACGCCTCGATTGCTAAGGAAGAGAAGGTCGACTCTTCTGAGGGTCAGATCATCATCAAAGTCGACAATGTCGACGGCTTAGAAGTCGGTCAGGAAATTCCGCTTAATCTCGACTTCAACCACGTCTACTTCTTCGACGAAAAAACAGAAAACACCATCATTCCTCGCATCCCGGAATACAACTCTTTCACTGTCGACATCAAAGACAACAAGATCCAGTTCTTAGGCGAGAATGTCATGTTACCTCCTGTCTTAGCGACTGGTGACTTAGTAGGAGCAGAGCTTAAAGTTCCCTCCGATGCATTCCTCTTCAACGAAGGTATGGATTGCAAAGTCGTCTCTTGTGAGAAGATTCAGGATAAGATCTTAGTCCAGCTTCTCAAGGGAGATAGAAACTTCTTTGCTCTCGCTGAGAGAGAATATCAGGAAGGCGAGATGATCAAGGTCAGCTTAGACTTCACGAAGATTTCCTTAGTCTTCGATGGAGAGACTCTCTTCGCTCCGATTCAGGAAAGAGATGAAGTCAACGCTGCTTTCATGAACTTTGAGACTGTCTTAGCTGAGACAAATAATCACGCTCTCAGCGAAGATAAAGAGAAGAGAATCAAAGAAGCAGAGATGAGAGTGGACGCTCTCTTAAAAGAAGAGAACGAACACTTCGAAGCAGAGAAAGCTTCCTTGCAAGGAAGAGATCTCCAGGCGGAATACGAGAAGTTAAGCAAAGAATTTGAAGAGCTTGTCACTGCAAACAACGAGAAGATAAAGAAGCTTAAAGAAGAGACCAAGAAGGTCTTATCCGAGAAGAAGAGCAAATATAACTTAGAACGCAAAGAAGCGACTGAGGAAAACAACAAGCTCTTTGAAGAGAAGAAGATCAAAGAGAAAGAAGACTACAAAGAGTTCTGCAAGACCAACAAAGACAAAGCTTCTCTCAAGAGAAGAAGTGATGAATATCACATCTTCTTCGATAACTTCAACAGCGATAAAGAGAACACACTCAACCTCGCCTTGAACGAATTGAGCATGGACTACGAGAGCCAAGTCTCTTCTCTCAAAGCAGCTGAGAAGCGTCAGATCAACCTTTGGAAGAAAGAGATTTCCGAGAAGAAGAAAGCGTTAGCTGAACAGAAAGATCCGCTTGCGACTATCACCAAGAAACACGAGGACGCTGTCAAGGAGTTAGAGAAGAGACGTGTAGAAGAAGGAAAGAAAGCTGGGTTCTTATTCTTCTTCCAGATCGAAGGTTCTCACTTCTCCCTCTCCTCTGATGTCATCTCCAACAAGCTCATCCAAGGTTTAGGAACCAGAGTCTTCACCAAGAACTTCAGAATCGCATTCCCGCACGACGCTTATCAGTTAAGCGACAAGGGCTTTGAAGCAGTAGTCGATGGAAACCTCGATTACGGAAATACATTCTATGTGAGACTTCGTTTTGACTCTAAAGAAGGGGATGTCAAATATCTCTTCTTAAAGAGTGATAAAGCCTACGATTTAGGAACCAAACTCCACATCGAATTCGATCTCACCAGAAGTCAGATCACCGAGACAGACATGAACATCCGTCTCTACTAGGAGGGTGCCATGAAGAAAACAAAAAGCCTCATCCTATTAGGAGCAAGCCTCCTTCTCACCTCTTGCTCAAGCTACGATGAAGAAGCGCTCATCAACGAGAGCAAGCGAGATATCGCTTCGCTTCAAGAAACCACAAAGACAAAATACACTGTCTCTTGTGAAGGCCATGTCTTAGAGTACAAAGAGTTCTACCAAGCAGATAGAGAGTTTGATGTCCCCACCGGAGAAGTGATTAACACCACCGCTTTGGTCGGAGAATCATACCTCTTAAAAGCGCCGGTCAGAATCAAAGAAGAATCCTACATCAGCGAAGATGCCGCCACAAACGCCACCTGCAGCTTAAACAAGATCAAAGTCTGCATCACCGGTATGAGCGACAACATTCACTTCTTGGAATATCAGAAAGAAGGAGATAATCTTGTCTTCTTCACAAAGAATGTCTCCAAAGATATGTCATTCTACAATTTAGTTGTTCCAAACGGTCCGAGCAAACCAAAACCAGTCAGCTGCTACGCTCGCTACAACTTCACCTTGACCTACAACAGCAAAGGTCTCTTGGTGAGCGAAGAAGTCAAGACCAAAAACGCAGGCAAAGAAGCTGAGGATAGAACAATCGATGCGAAAATCACTTACAGCTATCGGTAAAATCTCCCTCTCTCTTCTCCTGCTCACTGGTTGCAAAGAAGTGATTATCCCTGATGATATCGCAGAGTTCCTCTACGGCTGTAATATCGACAAGACCATTGAAAAGACGACAGACATTCACGCAGAGAACAAAAACACCGTGTACGACAGTGAGGGAAAAGAGTTAGGAAATGACGCTTACACCCTCACCGTACACCGTCCCAAAGAGAGAGAATCTTACTCCTATCTCAAGAGAGAAACCTACTCTGGAAACAGAATTTCTTACGACAGCGAGAGCAAACTCTATGTCGTTGAGAATCAGACCGAGATTCATTTTGACAGCCAAGAAGAGCTCTATAAAGCGACTCTAACACAAAAAGGCACATTAGAAGGCTCGAATGAAGTTGTCACTTCTGAAAAAGCAGTCTACAAATATAAGCCATCTCAGTTTAAAGAGATCGACTTATCTGTTTTCTACACCAAAGAGAGTGGAAACACCCACTCCGGTGGTCTCTATTACGCAGACTTCTTCTTATCCATCATCGGAGAATTTGAATACTTCGAAGTAAAAGAAGATCTCTTCTACTACTCCTTTGAGAATCTCGAATATAAACAAGGAGATGAGATCGCTATCGTGAGTGAGACTCTCACGATGAACTCAGACGGTCTTCTCGTCTCTCTTCTTCAAGAGGCGACGAACAAAGATACCGGCGTAAAGAACATTTCTTCTATGAATGTCACCTACAATTTGTAGTTTAATCCCTGAGGCGATGCTTCAGGGATTTTTCTATCAGATAGTTAGTGTTCACTAAAACCATATCCACACTACTTTGCTATAATATTGCAGGAGGTTTTTTCTATGAGCCCTATTGCAATTACTATCATCGGTCTTCTCATCACCTTTTTAGGAACCATCCTAGGCTCTGCTGTCATTTTCTTATTTAAGAAAGACCAGAAAATCCCAGAGAAGCTCAACGAGATTATTTTGGGCTTTGCCTCTGGTATCATGCTCTCCGCCTCTATCTTCTCTTTGATCATACCAGCGATTGAAAATGAGAGTGCTATCATGCCCTCTTATCTCGTCTGTGCGATCTCAATCGGATTAGGTGCACTCTTCCTTTTTGCAATCGACAAGATTGTCCCTCATTTTCACAAAGGAAGCGGAAAAGAAGAAGGTGTTCACACGGCTTCTCTCTCTCGCACCTCTAAGATGTTATTAGCAGTCACCATTCACAATATCCCAGAAGGATTAGCAGTCGGCATCAGCTTCGGTATCACTTTAGGTCAAGGCGGGGATAATGCCGCGATTCTCTCTTCTTTGATGTTGGCGGTTGGTATCGCAATACAAAATGTTCCGGAAGGACTCGGGGTCAGTTTACCGCTTTTCTCTGAGGGAAACAGCAAGAGTAAATCTTTCTTGTTAGGATCTCTTTCCGGTGCAGTGGAACCGGTTGCTGCTTTATTCGGCTTTTTCTTAGCTTATAACATCCAGTCTTTGATGCCCTGGGCTTTATGCTTTGCAGCAGGATGTATGATTTATGTCATCGTGGAAGAGATGGTTCCTGAAGTTTGTAAGGATTCTACCAAACACCACGGCGTGCTTTCGTTCTTCATCGGTTTCCTCTTGATGATGATATTAGACAGCGCCCTAGGATAAACAGGAGGGGATTATGAACCAGATCAAACAGATTCAAAAACAGCTGAAAGAAGAGAACAAAGACGCTTGGATCATCGTGGATTACGAAGGAAAACACCCGGTCATCAAAACGCTATTCGAAGGAAAGATGTTGACTCGCAAGCTGTTTTTAACGATTCCAAAAAAAGGAAAACCATATCTCATCTGCCACAAGATTGACACGGTGTTCTTATCCGATTCTGAGACGAAGAAGAACTTCGACTTATATGTCTATCAGACCTGGTCGGAGATGATCTCTTTTGAGAGAAAGCTATTCGGTTCTTATGAAGCTGTTTTGATGGATGTCTCTGAGAGCGGCTTACTTCCAAAAGTGAGCCTTGCTGACTTTGGAAGTGTCAGCTTCATCAAAGACATGGGAATTAAGATCACATCCTCTCAGGATCTTCTTCAGATCTTCTCTGCTCGCTTTGATCAAAGCGGACACGAAAGTCAAAAGAGAGCGTGTGAAGAATCGTTACGAATCAAAGATCTCGCGTTTTTAAAGATCAAAGAGGATATCTTAAACAGAGGATATTCAGATGAATATGAGATTCAACAATTTATCTGTGAGGAATATCATAAAGCAGGGATGGTCTATGATGACGCCTGTATTGTCGCAGTGAATCATAACGCTTCTGATCCTCACTATGGACCGACTGAAAAAGAGCACTCCTTAATTCGTAAAGGGGATGTTGTCCTCATCGATATGTGGGCAAAATTCCAAGGAGAAAAAGATGTCTACAGCGATATCACTTGGATGGGATATGTCGGAGAAGAAGTGCCAGAAGAAATCGAAGACCGCTTTGAAGTGCTCCGGGATGCCATTGATCAAGCAGTATTGTTCTTAAGAACCAATCTTACGAAAAGAAAAGTGATGGGCTTTGAAGTGGACGATGTGACAAGGACCTATATCGAAGAAAAAGGATATGGAAAGTACTTTATTCATAGAACTGGTCACAACATCGCTGATGGCGAATCTCCGCACGGCCCTGGTGTCAACATCGACAACTATGAATCACACGATACGAGAACGATTATTCCTTATATCAGCTTTTCGTTAGAACCCGGTATCTACGCTCCGGATTTTGGAATGAGATCAGAGACAGATATCTTTATCACGGAGAAATATGAAGTGGAAGAGATCGGTGGAAGACAAAGAAAGGTCATTCCGATTCTGAAATGAAAATATTAGTCGCAAGCGATCTTCACGGAGATATTGTTTATACCAAACTTCTCTTAACAAAGATGAGAGAAGAGAACTTCGATAAGCTTTATCTCTTAGGTGATTTGAAAAGAGATAGCATCGAAATCTTAAATCCGCTCCACGAGAAGATTGTCGCAGTCTGTGGAAACTGCGATGGAGAAGAAGAGGATGAAATTGCTCGTTTTCAAATGCCCTTAATCAATTACGATTACATGTTTCACCGTGTCATTGTTCTCTCTCACGGGCATCGATACTCCCCTTATTCTTACGATCTACCTTATGATATCTTTTTAACAGGTCACACTCATATCTCTGGAATCTATCAAGATTCAAAAGGTTGTATCAGAGCAAACCCCGGCAGTATCTCTGAGCCGAGAGATGGTTATCACAGCGTGATGGTCATCACCGAAGAGAAGTTAGAAGTGATCGATATCAACACAAACGCAGTGCTTCACTCCTTGAAGCTAGAAAGGTAATAATATGAAATTCATCATCGGTTCTGATATCCACGGTTCAATCTATTATGCGGAAAAGTTCATGAAGATTGCAGATCAAATTCAAGCGGATCAGATTCTCTTGTTAGGCGATCTATATTATAACGGAGCGAGAAATGATCCTCCTAAAGACTACGCTCCCAAAAAAGTGGTCTCGCTCTTAAATGAACACGCTGAAAAAATCATCGCAGTCAAAGGAAACTGTGAGAGTGAAGTCGACCAGATGGTCTCTTCTTTTCCAATCAATAAACAAGCGACCATCTTCGCCTTTGGAAAGAAAATTTTCTTAACACACGGTCATCACTTTTCCTTCACTTCTCTGCCGAATAATCCAGGAGATGTCTTCCTTCAAGGTCACACTCACATCTCAGTATTAGAAAAGAAAGAAAACTTAATCTTAGCAAACCCTGGTTCTATCTCTATTCCCAAAGATGAGCATCACTCCTACATGGTGATGGATGAAAAAGGCATCACACTCTATGATCTTCTCACAGAAGAAGATATCAAACACATATCCTGGGAATAGCACGGAAGAATCCCCGCTTTATAGAGCGAGTAACATCGAACATAAATTATCTAAATATACAGCATAACTTCTAAACAATAAGTCACGAGGTTATGCTTTTTTGTAAGAACTCAATCATAAAATCCTGTTATAAACTAAGGCTCAATATTCACTAGCCAAATTTAAAAAATTTTCATTTTTGGCTAACGGAGGCTATCCTAATCGAAGAAATTATAATTTAAAAAATCCACTAAATCAAAGTCGGAAATTACAGGGTAATTAACGTTCTTAAACGTTTAATGCCTTGTTTGAGACTCTCTATGGTATGAATCCAGATAGAAATATCCTGATCTAAGTATAGAAAAAGACCCGCAATCCATTTTTGGATACAAGGGTCTTTTCGTTTGGTTATTTGTTGACGGATTTCATCGCCGGGAAGAGAAGAACATCGCGGATGGAGTCTGTCTCAGCGAAGAACATGCAGAGACGGTCGATACCATATCCGATTCCGCCAGCCGGAGGCATGCCGTACTCAAGGGCTTCACAGAAGTCATTGTCAACTTCGCAAGCTTCGTTGTTACCTTTTCTCTTCTCTTCGACTTGCTCTTCGAATCTCGCTCTCTGGTCGAGCGGATCGTTGAGTTCAGTGAAGGCGTTGCACATCTCGTGAGTGGCGATGTACATCTCAAATCTCTGTGTAAATCTCGGATCAGAGGGATCTTTCTTCGCTAAGGGAGAGATGTCGACTGGATGCTGATAAACAAAGGTCGGCTGAACGAGATCTTCTTCACAGAATTTCTCAAAGAAGGCATTGAGGATATGTCCCCAAAGGAAGTGAGGTTCAACTTCAACATCGAACTTCGCGGCGACTTCTTTGGCCTCTTCTAAGGTCTTAATCTGATAGAAGTCTACACCGGTCTTTTCTTTAATCGCTTCAGTCATGGTGACATGACGGAAGGGTTTAGAGACATCGATGTCATATCCTAACCAGTGGAACTGTTCTTTTCCGATGACTTCTTTGGCGATGTAGTGGAAGAGGTCTTCTGTCATCTTCGCCATATCGGATAAGTCACCGAACGCCTGGTAAGCTTCTAAGGTAGTGAATTCCGGATTATGGGTGGTATCAATACCTTCATTTCTAAACATTCTTCCGATCTCATAAACTCTTTCCATACCGCCGACTAACAATCTCTTCAAAGAAAGCTCGGTGGCGATGCGAAGATAGAAATCCTGATCGAGAGCATTGTGATGTGTGACAAACGGTCTTGCGTTAGCACCGCCTAAGATCGGCTGAAGAATAGAAGTCTCCACTTCGACAAATCCTAAGGAATCCATGAAGTTCTGAATTCCGCGGATGATTCTAGGACGAAGGAATGCGATTCTTCTAGAGTCTTCATTCACGATGAGGTCGACATAACGTCTTCTTCTTCTCTCTTCTGGGTCAGCTAATCCATGGAACTTATCCGGAAGCGGTCTTAAGGCTTTGACTAAGTGGGTGTAATTTGTCGCACGGATGGTTACTTCACCAGTCTTGGTCTTCATCATGTGACCTTCAATACCGCAGATATCACCCAAATCCGCTAACTTGAAGAGCTTATAATTCTCTTCACCGACCACATCCTGACGGATGTAGACTTGGATTTTTCCAGTCTTATCCTGAAGAGTGAAGAAAGAGGCTTTTCCCATCTTTCTCAAGAGAACGATACGACCTGCGATTCTGACAGTTGCATCTTCTCTCACCTCTTCATTCTCTAAAGAGCTGAAATCTTCTTTGAGCTGAGAAGCGGAAGAATCCACTTCAAACTTGTGTCCAAAAGGATCTAATCCCATCTCTTCATAAATTGCTAATTTTTCTCTTCTTCTCTGTTCCTGATCATTGAGATCATCTGCAGGAAGAACTTTCTTTTCATTGTTTTCCATATTTCACCTCACAAAAAATAAGTCGCACTAGATTATACTAAAAAACAAATATTAAATATATACCTTAAAGAGAAGTCTATCTTGAAATAAGTTTATTTCTCAATGTGTTTTTTTGATAAGAAATCCGTTGTCTGAGAATCAAAATCAATGACAAGATAAGTGTTCTTCCCATAGCTCATATCCGTCACTTTGAGAATATCCTGCTTGATCTGTTCTCTTCCTTCTTCTGTATCGAGATTCTCGGGGATTACAAGATCGAAAATGAGATTGACAAATTTCTCATTGGATAAGATTCTAAAGTCGTGCATCGAGATGCTTTGATACGCTTCTTTTTGACTTAACGCTTTCTTGACAAGCTCTTTGTATTTCTCTGTATCTGGATCGTGGATATCGATAGGATCCATGTGAACCGTTAAGTGGACAGAAAGCTTTTCAACCGCTTCTCTCTCAATGTCATCGCAGAGCTCATGAGAGAGCATAACATCTCTTTTACAATCCACTTCCACATGGATAACACCATAGATCACCTGCCCGTAATAGTGGAGAGAAAGATCGTGAACTCCTAAGACATCTTTATGAGAAGTGACAAGGTCGACAATCCGATCGACAATTTCATCATCCGGTTTCTTTCCAAGAAGAACATCAATCGCTTCTCTCATAATTCCAATACCAGAGAGGATGACAAGACCAGCGACAATCATGGTGAAGAAACAGTCGACATCATAGGTGGTCAAGAAGGAAATCACCATGCCGATAATGACAAGAGAAGTGGAGATGACATCATTTCGAGCATCTTTTCCTAAGGCTCTTAGCTGCATGGAATCGATTCTCTTTCCAAGAGAGAAATAGAGATAAGACTGGAGGAATTTGACAAGAATCGCGCCTAGAAGCAATGCTAAAGAGACATAGAACATCAGCGGGGACATCTCTTTTGTCAAAGGATGACCAGTCTCAATCATCGATTTTACAAAGGCGATAAAATCAATCACGCTTTGATACACCATGATGGCACCTAATGCAATGATGACACAGCCAATGACAAGAGAGATGATATATTCCATTCTCTGATGACCATAAGGGTGATCATCATCTGCTTTTTTCGCGCTGACTTTCACACCGAATAAGCTCAGCAAATTATTTCCAAAATCAGATAAGTTGTTGATGGAATCAGAGACGATAGAATAAAGTCTTAAAAGAATACCGATGACAATCTTAAGAGCGAAGAGAAGGAAGTTAGAGATCAATCCGAAGAAAGAAGCAAAAAGTCCATACTTTTCTCTCACTTTCTCATTTTTCACATCTCGGTAATCTTTCACAAATAATCTCAGTAATAAATCAACCATAATTTCACCTGTTCCATTACTATATCACAATCAAAATTATCCGAGTGTGAAGATTTCAGGAGAATGAAAATTATCTGTTTTCTAAGAAAACCTAGAAGTCCTAGAAATTATCTAGAAGCTCCTAGAAATGATATGCGACTACTTTTCCAAAAGTGCCGTATTTCTCGAGATTTTTATCTAGAAATATCTAGAAATATGCATCGCGATGGCATAAAATATTGGAAAAGGAGAATCGTAATGTTAATCACAGATTTGCTTCCAGAAGTGAACGTTGAAAACTATACCAGCGAGTTTAAAGCCCGATTACTCACCGGTGTAGATAAGCATAAAGAAGACAATGAATTGAAGTGGTTAAAAGAAATTGTCGCATTTTCAAACACGCAAGGTGGAACTGTTTATGTTGGTGTCAACGATACTTCTCATGAATTAGAACCATTGAGCCATCAAGAAATCGATCGTACAGTTCAGCTTGTCTACCAAAAAATAGAAGAGAGAATCGAACCTTCGATACAAATCGAAGTAAAAGAGATTCCGCTTGGAAAAGAAAAACCAGATCAATATATTCTTCGAATCGATGTCAAAAAGAGCAAACACACTCCTGTGTACGTTCATGTGAATGGTGTTCCTGCATGCTATATCCGTCAATTTGGCCGAGCAAAAATTGCTTCCCCAGAGCAGATTGCTGATTTAGTTATTCAATCAACAAGAATCTCATATGATGATGTGTTCACTGAGCAAAGATATCAAGAGTGTGAATTTACAAAATTTAAAGAACGGTTTTTAAAGGCAAATCCTGGAAAAGAATTCAATCTAAAGTTTTTGCAATCGATCGGATTCATCGATTCCGAAAATCGTTTGAGCAAAGGAGCTTTGTTATTTCAAGACTCTTGTGATAGCCCGCTCACTTTAGCAAAATGTTCTTGTTTTCCAACATTTACAAAGGGAGGTGATGTTGTCACCGCGTCTCTTTCTTTCCAAGGGTGTCTTTTTGATGTGATTTACTCAGTAACTGAATTTGTAAAAAATCATTCCACTACCGGTTATCAGAAAACTCCAAATTCAAGAATCGATTTGTCTTCCTTCCCACAAAGAGCAGTGTTTGAAGGGGTTGTGAACGCGTTTGCGCACCGAAATTATTTTATTTCTGGAACAGAAGTTCAGGTTGATATCTTTCCCGATCGTCTAGAGATTACTTCCCCTGGTTCACTTCTTGGTGGAAAAAACTTAGAAAAAGAGAAAAACATCACCTCAATTATTCCGAAGCGAAGAAACGAAGTAATCTGCAAAGTGTTTGAATCTGTTCATGAGATGGAGGCGAAGGGAACCGGTTTTGATAAGATCAGCCAAGATTATGAACTCGCAGAAGAAGCGAAGCAGCCATTTATCAGTTGCAGCGATGACTTCTTCACTTTGACTCTTCCGGATATGACATTTCACGGTGGAGTAATTGGAGATGACAATCCTTATCCTGATATTCATCTTCCAAGAGAAGTCGCCTCTCCATATGATGAAAAGATTCTTTCTTGCTGTTACATTAAGAAAAGAAGCTTAACCGAAATCGCCTCTTTCTTAAACATCTCAGCTTCCTCCCATCTGAGAAAAGATATTCTTGGGAAGCTCGTGGAGGAAGGATATCTTTTCATGAAGCAATACGGGAAAGCTTTTTATTATATGAGCAACAAAGAAAAACTGAATCAGATAAAAGCTATAAAGAAAGACTAAAACAATAGATGCTTTTCTCGACAGTATTTGTTTCTAGAAGTCCTAGAAATTATCTAGAAACTCCTAGAAATGATATGTGACTACTTTTCCAAAAGTGCCGTATTTCTCGAGATATTTATCTAGAAACTCCTAGAAATTGAAGAGAAGAGAACAAGAGAGACCACGCTGTGGTTTTCCTTTCTTTTCAAGAAGAATATAATAGTGAGGAGGAACTGATGATGAAACAAACGGTAATTGATGACACGCTTCTCGATGCACTCGATATGAACGCAGACTCCATGATAAGTGACCTTGTCTCCTTAGTCGCAATCAAAGATGGAATCGATGGATTAGAAGACTTTGATTATGAAAATATGAGTGAAGAGCTTTGCAATGCGATTGCAAATGAAAAAGAAACACTGTTAGGCATCATAGATTCAATAGATGATGATCCAACCAAGATCTATCAACAACTTCTTCTCTCCAGTGGATTCTTCAGCAAATCTCTCGTAAATGAAATTATGTCTTGTATTTATGAATGCTTCTCTTTGGAAGTGAATCTCTCTTCTCTCACTTATTATCGTAGAATGGCAAAGATCTTTCGAATCAGAGGACTGTTTATCGATATCTCAAATGGAATCCTTCAATACGGAGTAGAACCATATCAACTGATAAAAGAGGAGGATGAGAAACTTTCTCTTTTCAAAGGTGTTGATCAGATGGAAGAAAAAGATCTCAAAAAAGAAGTTGAAAGAGATCAAAGTCTAGACTTTTTCCAAGAATAAATTCAGTTGAGACTTGAAAGAATTACTTTAGAGAGGTGATTGCCGTTGATCACCTCTTTTCTTAACATTAAAACATTCTCTCTCATCTCTTCATATTCTTTTTGATCAAAAGAAGCAAGAAGCGAAGCAGCTTCTGAAAGAGAATTCACAGCGATTCCGATTCTCTTCTCTTTGACCAGAGGAGCTAACGATCCTTTTGACCAAACAATCACCGGTTTTCCTGTTGCAATATAAAGACCGAACTTATGAGAAGTGTTGATCTTAAGATATTTACCAATACCACCGGAACAAGTCTTTGCACTTTTACCATCCCAGACAAGGCCGAATTTTCCATCGAGAATCGAAGCGAGTGTCTCCGGATCATATTCTCCTGCATAGTCTCCTAAATAAGAGGGAAGATATCCTTTTCCGTACATAGTAAAGCCAAGCTCTACAAAAGAAGCTGGCAGTTTTGATAAGAATGGAGATTTTGATAGATTTCCAGCGAAGCAGACCATGTGGTCAATATGTTGATTGAGCGTATCATCTAACAAAATATAATCCCAATAATCGTGGTTGATGGTCTTCACTTTCTTTGAAACTTTCAAGTTGTTAAAAAGAACCTCATCCATCCGTTTGGATGCGGTGATTAAACAATCAGCCATATCCAGACAAGAAGAGTCGATCATGTTGAGGAATAAATTGTTGAAGCGGATACCATCGAGATCGTGAACAAAAAAGATAATGCGAGTTCCTTTTGCTTTGGCGTAAGAAACAATCTTATTATATCCAGCAAAATTTACAGCGAAAGGAAAGTCCATCAAAAGACAGTCCCCTTCTTTGCATTTTTGTTCTATCGCCTCTAAAACTTCATGAACAAAGCCACCGAGCACCTTGCTGTTACGAGCAAAGTATTTCACTTCTTTGTCATCTAACACCATCTGGGTATTTACAATCGGCACAAAAGCAAGTTTCTGATAAATGGTCAGAAGATCTTTTCTCGACTTGTTGAGCGCGTTATACCCAACTCCCTCTATGACAAAATCGGGTACAAAATAAACCATGATTTCTTCAGTCTTTCTTCTCGTCGAGATAGAAATTCTTACAAGAGTCGTAAACACTCTTCATCTTAGGATACATCTTGAGATAAATCTTCTGATAGACCTTATCATAGAGACGGTGATGCTCTGGGATGGGTTTAATCTCCTCTCCTTCTCTCACCATACTCTTGACTGCTTCTTTCTCATTTGGAAAAATTCCTAACGATAAGAAGCCAGACATCGCTCCTCCTAAAGAAGAAGACTCTGAAGTCGCGGAGCAAACAACCGGAAGATTAAAGACATCCGCTAAGATATGACACATGAAAGAAGAGCGGCTTCCACCGCCAGAGACAACCAGACAATCCGGTTTTCTCTTGGTCTTCTTCATGATTGTCTCCATACCTTCTCGTAAAGCGAAGGCAATTCCTTCAAAGATGGCGCGATAGAGGTGGTGTCTAGTGTGAACTCCGGAAAAACCGACAATAGATCCTTTGGCGTTAGGACGTTTCAATCCTGGTCCCCAATAAGGCTGCAAGACAAGGCCATCGCATCCGCAAGGGATTTTCTCCATCTCAAAGGCGAGATAATCCTCCACTGACATTCCTTTTTCTTTGGCTTCGATCATATCGTTTGCACCGAAGTTATCTAAATACCAGCGAACCATCCACATGCCACGGTAAATCTGGACTTCTAAGTCAAACGCATTAGGATAAGGAGCTTGATAAGAGGGTAAAAATGTCTCCGGTTCGCTGTATTTTGAATCGACAATATCGATCGTACAAGCTGTTCCTAAAGAGATAGAAGCTTTGGTCTTATCGATGCATCCATTTCCAAGTGTCTCACAGGATTTATCAGAACCAGATGCGATCAAGACAGTGCCTTCAGGAATATGAGACTTTAATGAGAATTCATGAGTGACCTTACCAAGCTCCCCTCCAGCTTTGACAAGCTCAGGGAGGGTCTCTGTCGGAATGGAGAAGACATCAGTTTTAGGATGAAGCTTTGAGAACCATTTCCCTTTCTTGAAGTTGAACGGATAATGGCCAGCGCAATCGGCAGTGGAAAGGACAAGATTTCCACAGACTTTATAATTGAAATAAGTAGAAAGAGGAACAAAGTGAGCCATTTTCTCCCAATTCTCTTTCTCGTTTTCCATCAGCCAGTAGGTGATGGTTCTTTCAGCGTTGTATTTAGCAGTATCAGTCATGCCGACAACTTTGAAGATCAGTTTTTCATACCACTTGAGATTTTTCATCTTAGGGATACGAGTAATTCTCTGGTCTAGCCAGAGAACCGCCGGTCTGATCGGTTTTAAATCTTTATCTAAGATGAGAGAAGAATCACGGAAAGAAACCATGACCATACCGGAGATAGTATTTAACGCTTCCGGTTCTTTTTCATAGATTTCTGTGGTTGCCTCTGCTAAGACATCCATGTAATAATCCGCATCCTGCTCGGCAAAGCCTTCTTTCACAGAGAAATAGGGTGTCTCATATTTCTTTTGGGAAAATACGATGGTATTTCCATCTTTATCGATAATCGAGGCTCTGAGAGACTGGGTCCCGATATCGACAACAAGCAAATGTTCCTTCATTCCTAGCACCTCATCTATGTCACATTATATTCTTTATTCCTATAGAATTGTAATGTAAAGTACTTTTTTTCTCAAACAAGAGTTGAGAATTGATATAATCAATCGCATGAAGTTTCTCAGCGATTTCTTAGTCTCTGTCTCAATGGCAGTCGACTGCATGACGATCGGTGCGACAGACGGCATTCAAGAGCCCGATATGAAGCTCAGAAAAAGCCTCTTAATCGCATTTTTCTTCGGCCTTTTCCAGGGTGTGATGCCTGTGATTGGCTATTTTATCGGTTATGGATTTAAAGGCGTGTTAGAGAAGTATATCCCTTGGATCGCTTTTGCTTTATTGGCGTTCTTAGGAATCAAAAATATTGTCGAGTGGATCAAAGAGAGAAAAGAAGAAAAAACGGAAGTGACAGAAGAGAAAGAAGTAAAGAAGCTTACACTTCCCACCATCCTCCTTCAGAGTGTCGCCACAAGCATCGATGCTCTCTCAATCGGTTTTGTCTACTTAGACTCTGAGATATTCGATGCCATGATGGTCTTCTTACTGATCGGTGTTGTCACCTTTATTCTCTCCTTCATCGCCTTGCTATTAGGAAAGAAGATCGGTTCTTTCTTAGAGAAGTGGGCAGGTCTTTTAGCCGGTATTGTCTTCCTAATCATCGGCATCAAAATTTTATTAGAGGGTGTCCTCCCCTCATCTGATACACTTTCACTTTTCCTATCTCACCTCAAGTAAGAGTGCCTTAACACCGATCGTGTTTCCTCATAAAAATACCTCAACTCGCATTATTTATAATCGGCAACAAACATCAATTTTTTGTATATTTTTTGAAATTTTAAGCGAAAATGCACTTTTATAACTCAAAAATAGCGCAGTGCTACCAGAAAAAGGAAAACACATAATTTTTGTGAGCCTCTTTTTTATCAACACGATGCAATTTTGGACTTTTTACGATTACATTTATCTAACATTTGTTTCAATTTACCGCGAAATCGTTGAAGAAATTCAATACAAAATTAAAATATTGATACATTGAAGAAAGGAGTATCAAACGTGAGAAAAGAATATAAGAACGCGGTCGAATCGAAACGTAAAATCAAACAGGCAATCTATGACCTTATCAAAGAGAAACAGACAATAAAATCGATCACCATCACCGAGATTGTCGAAAAAGCGGGTATCAATCGCGGCACGTTTTATAACCACTATAAATCGATTCCCGAAGTGTTAAATGACATTGAGAAAGATTTAATCACTTCTTTCTCCAAACGATTTGACAAAACCTATGAGATCCTCTCTTTTGAAGAGAAAACCAAAGTCTTCTTCCGCTCATTGACACTATTCATCAAAGAGAACGAAACAGAACTCTCCTTCTTGTTAAAAGCCATCCCTCAGCTTCTCTTCACCGATATGCAGACCACCGTCTTAGGCTCCTATCAGAGCATCCTGCTTCAAGCCTTAAAAGAACAGCTCCCCACAGAAGAGAACAGAGAGGCAAACCTCACCTACAACATCATAGCAAGCGGCATCACATCTTCATATCTCAATTATTTGAAACACACTTCTGATTACACCTTAGAAGAGATTGAGCATCACATCATTCAGCTCATCTTGAAGTTATCAAAGTAAAAGCCAAATAAAGAATCAAGCGCTCATCCAGTTTGATTTCTACTACTTAAACGCGGAACTTTCTACTACTTACTTTGGAAGTTTTCTACTACTCAAATGTGGATCTTTCTACTACTCGCCTAAACTATTTCTTCTACTACTCAAACGCGGAATAATCTACTACTCGCCTTGTATGAAAAGGCGAGTTTTTAATTGTTCTAGTTTTTCTTCTCTGACATCGTTGCGAAACAATAAATAGGTCAAAAAA
>JALFLX010000142.1 GCA_022774485.1 Bacilli bacterium | reverse complement strand
GGCGCTGATTCGCTTTTATTCTAAGCTGATTCTCATCACGGCGTTCAAGTAGTAGGAATATCTCCAGTAGGCTTCGATGGTGACAGTGAGAGTCTGTTGACCAACAGTGGTTGTTGCAGTAAGAGAGTGTGTCTTATAGTAATCATCGAGAGTGACAGTGATATTCCAAGTGTGAGCAGTGTCTGCTTCAAAGGCTTCTTGTGCCTTCTCAATGATTTTCTCATCCCAGATTCCTCCGAATAGACGGCAAGAGCCATCTTCGTTATCAGTGAAGGAGGGAGTCTCGGTGTTGAGATAGACATAAGGAACGGTGGTTCCAATGACACTAGAGATGGAAGCAGTTAAGGAATCCGACCACGCTGCCGGAGTGGGGATGTGGCTTTCATAATCGGGAATGATATAGGCGTAGAGATCCATCTCGTTATTTCCATAGGAGGAATCATAGTAGCACTGAACCATAATTCTATCGCCGTTTGCTAAGACTTTCTCGGCGTTGAAGCCAGGGGCGTAATAACCACAGGCATCGTAGTTTTCAAGCGGCTTGAGGTCGACTGTGTAGCCTTCACTCTCGTATTTATCAGCAGCGGCGTAGAGGTAATTGTTGTCATAGGAAGTCGGAGTGCTGTGGATGTATAAGACATTTGCATCTTCATCTTTATCAACGGTGATTTCCCCTGCCATGTTAATGTAAGGAAGTGTATTTCCACCTAAAGAATCTTGGATGCTAGTGGTCTGCTCGGTTGTGAATTCACCTGTCTCATCGATGGTGCCTGCAGGATCATACATGATGTTTAAACGGGCTTTGAAGGGGGAATATCCAGTCTTATCGATGATGAGTCTGATGTGAGAGCCATCTGCATTCTTGATATATGCGTACAAGGCGTTTTCATCAGTCGATGTTCCTTGATAGCCGACGGTGTATTCGTTTGCGGTCAAGACTTGTTCAGCGTTTTCTTTGATTCGGTCATCATAGGTTCCACCGTTGATGGTGAGCATCTTCTTGGTGGAATTATAGGATCCTGTGAGTGTGTCGGGATTGCTCTCTTTCAAGTAGAGATAAGGAATGGTGTGATTCTCGAAGTTGTTGTTCATCAAGTTGGTGATGCTCTGGTTCCATTCCGTTCTCTCCGGAACGATGAACTGGGTGTCTTTGCGGATTGAAATCTGCGGAGCGCCTGTCCAGTAGTTCTGCTTGAAGGTGACTTGATATTCGTTGGCGGTATCAGGAATCGGTGTAGTGAAGGTGAGTATGGTGCCGTTATCTTTGGCGATAGTCCAAGTGTGGGCAGTATCAGCAGCAAACGCTTCTTTTGCAAGGTCGAAGACACGTTTACTCCAGAGGTCACCGGTGATAAGGAAGGAACCATCGGTATCTGTCTCTGTTGTTAGCGTGTCGCTTCCTAAGTAGACAAAGGGTAGATCAAGATCCGGGAATTTGTTGTTGAGAGCGTTTTTGACATTGGTCGGCCACTCTTGAGCAACATTCTCCGGGATGAAGGCTTCAAAGACTTCAATCTCAAGTTTTCTTGTCTTAGCGTTGATGGAGATAGAGCAGGACATTTCGCAACCATCCGACATAGTCTTGTAGGCGGTGAGGATAGGATCCATACTCCAGGTGGAATAGGTTATTTCAGTGTCCCAACCATCTGCCTTGAGCGCTGAATCAGCGATATCGAACATCTGTCTTGCATAGGAGTCGCTTCTGAGGAAGAGATTTCCGTTCTCAATAGAAGGCGTGACATTACCGACATAGAAATAAGGTAAGATATGATCTTCTTCGGTGCCGAAGGCATTGTGGAAAGCTTGGATGATATCCGCGCTCCAGCTGGTGACATCGCCTGGATCTGAATAGGGTTGTTCATAGAAGATATCTAATTCAATCTTAGGGACAGGGAAGGAGTTGTATTTAGTTAAATAAGCATAGAATTTAGTGCCGTCAGAGAATGTTTTTCTTGCGGTAAGACTTGGCTCATCATAGATAAGAGGACCGTCTGTCACTTCTTCAAAACCGGCTTCGGTCAAGGTGACTTTCGCATCGGCTAAGATTTCTTCTTGATAGTCACCGCCAAGGATAGTCAAGCAGTTTCCAGTCGGATAATAATCGACGTGGCTGAGGTTGGTGGTTCCTAAGTAGAGGACTGGGAACTCTTTTCCATCAAAG
This sequence comes from Bacilli bacterium, assembly GCA_022774485.1. Lineage (GTDB taxonomy): Bacteria > Bacillota_I > Bacilli_A > RFN20 > CAG-288 > Enterosoma. The sequence goes on along the minus strand of JALFLX010000142.1, from coordinate 1,635 downwards.
CGAGGCCCGAAGTACTGAGTGACACTATCTGGCCATTCTGTAAAATCATGCTTGTCGTAATGCTCATCGAACATAAGGAGCCAGAGCGCTTGCTCCACTCCGTGATAGGTGCTGATCTTGAGACTGCTGATGAGGCTGCAACCATCTTCGAAAGTGTAGGTGGAATTCAAATTATATTTTCCTTCTTCTTCGACTAATTCATTTGTCCAGCCAGCTTTGTTAAGCTCGGTTAAAGCTAACATCGGGATTTGATCATTCCATTTTCCACCATACATGTAGAAGAAATCACCAGTGTAGGACCAGTCTGTGAGAATCTTGGAAGAACCTAAATAGATATAAGGTAAAACGTGGTTGTGAAGATTCTTCCTCATCGCTCTCTTTGTGCTGTCATCCCAGTCAGTGACGCTTGCTGGATCAAAGGGTTCATCATAGTATGCTTTGACTTGGAAGAAGCCGCTGTTGTTGAGGACTTCGATACGGAGATGCTCCGCTTCAAAGGAAGCGGTCATCTTGGAAGATTTGACTTCAGCGACCCATCCTTGATCTTGATAGGTGATGAGGAATTCATCTAAGAGAGAAGCATCGAACGTTCCACCGTCGATTTTGAGAACACCGAGCTCTTCTTCTGGGAAGTAAGCGCCGGTGACTCCTTTTCCTAAATCGATGTAGGGGATGACATTTCCATTGAGATGAGCAACCATCAAATCGACAAGTTCTGCACTCCAAAGAGTGTCGTAGATATCAGGTTCTGTGGTGGTCTCTTTCTCTGTGTCTGTCTCATCGCTGACAGGGGGAAGTGTCTCTGTTTTGTCTCCACCAGGCTGTGTGTCACTCACGACAGGTTCAGTAGGAGTAGAAGTCTCGCTCTCTTTTCCGCCGCATGCTGCTAAACATAAGCTTAAAAGGGAGACAAGCAATAGATTTCTTTTTTTCATAGTAAAACCTCCAAAGGCTGTTTCATCATAAACAATTTAGGTCTGATAATTCAACCGCACCACAGTATATTGAAAATGATATTTTTACGACATTTTTTAAATTGAAAAGGCGATGAGATATGCAGAATGAAGGTGAAAATCGAGACAAAACCCTCTTTTAGTCGGGAATGAGCACGGGTTAAAAAGAAAATGTAACCGCTTTATCGAGAAAACTGATAGCCCGACGATTTCGTTTTACGGACTAATTTAAAGATAAATTTCTTATAAATATGTACAGATAAAATATTTCGACACATGTTGAATTCTTTCACTTTCCGACAAAAATACCTTGAAATTAAGGGAAAAATAGAAAATTAAAAATCGTTGAAAACGCTTCCAACGAATTTTGACATATTTTTGAAAGAAACTTTCAGCTTTTATAACTGCGATAATCACCGATGAAATTTTAAAAGCCACACTTTGATTAAGAGATTTTTCACTTTTTTTGAGAGTTTTCTTGAGGATGCTTTTTTTATATATTTATAGAGCTCAGAATTGAGAGCTTGCAAGGAGGATTATCTATGGACAACAACTTCAAAAAATTCAAAAACAAGCTGATGAGAGAACACTTGCTCAAAGCGATTCTTTTCGGAACTGCTGGTGGGTTAGCAGCTTCGAGTATCTCTTTGATCACTTCGGGTGCTGTCGGCGCCTCTCTTCA
>JALFLX010000057.1 GCA_022774485.1 Bacilli bacterium | reverse complement strand
TGCTGGTGCTTATCTTCCTTTGGTTCACCAGACTTACTCTGAACTCAAGCTTGAAGATGAGAAAGAGGATGATTACATGTATCGTTCTCTCATCAACGCCAAGAACAACGCCGAATCGTTAGAGATGTCGGTCACCCTTTTAAGACAACAGATTCTTGTCTTCGGAAACAGGCTCACGAATGTCTTAGATCCTAATGTCGCTCTAAAGCAGCACTTTGATGAATACCGTGTCGATGTCGCGGAGCGTTATTATCACCCGATGAAGACCTTTGACTCCTTAGGCCTTTACTCCCAACCGACTATCGCCATCTTAAACCGCTGGCTCCACTCCGAACGCATCTTGACGATGATTGTCAAAGAAGCCAAAACAGAGCCTCAGAACAGAAAGAGAGATGTCGCCTCCTTGACAAGCGAAGTCATCGCTCTCATCCAAGGAATCATCGACACATTCTCAAAGCTCTCCAGTCAGTTCAACGAAATCGATGCTGCAAATGCCAATTATACCGAAGCGGTTCAGAAGAAAGTTAACTATCTCTCCTCGACCGATAAGACTGTCAAAGGAAAGATTGACAGCATCATCTTAGCCCTCGCCAAAGAGATCAAGAGCAACCCTGCTCTCCGTTACGATGAACTCCCCATCTTAGCCAAGGCTAGCGAGTCTGTCATGCTTTATCGCCAAGGTTACCTCGACTCCTACTCTATGACCATGCCCTTTAAGCGCGGGCAGAGAGAAGAGATGCCAGATCCGCTCCCGCTTGATGATGCTCTCTTCCCTGAGGAACAAGCGATGTTGATGACAAACGCACTCCAGAGCGAAGTCGATCGTTTCTCCGACCGCGCTGTTGAAGACTTCCTCAATCAGAATATGCAAGATAGAACCGAGATTCTCACCAATGAACTCTCGATTCAGAGCACCGACGAGCTCGTCTTGATGGTCTTCGCCATTCTCAAATCGATGATCGGCGTCTTGCCTTTCACCGCGACAAAGGTTCAAGACAAAATCGAATACGCCGGATATTACATGCCTCTCTACAAGCTGACTAGAAAAGGAGGAAAGAAGAATGTTTCAAGAAGAGTATGAGAAATTATCTCACAGCGATCGAACACTTTTTTCAGAGACAGTGAACGACCTGCTCTACCAGTGCTATATCGTTAGAAAAAGCTATGACCGCAAAAGCAAAATGTTCCGTATGGACCCGGGATATTATTTCATCGAGCGCTATTTCTCGCTCTTTGAAGAATATCTCTCCTACATGGATATGCAGCTTTCCAAAAACGATCAGGACGGTGTGATCTTTGTCACCTCTGGTGCGGAGAGAAACCACCTCCGCTTTGATCCTACCACCACCTTAGTTGTCTATGTCTTGCGCTCTTATTATGAAGGCGCTATCGAAAAGGCACCGCAGGAGACAGAAGTCTTGATGACAAGCGGCGCCATCAACTCCTTAGTCAACGAATTAGGTTTGTCCACTCTCTCTAAGAGACTTTCCCCCACCACCATCGCCTCCGCTCTCCGTGTCTTAGACGGCTTCAACATTGTCACCAGAGCCAACAATTCCTATGGAGATCCTAGCTACTCTTTCTACATCATGCCCACCATCCGCTATGTCATCTCCAGCGAGAAGTTAAACGCTCTTTACACTATGTTAAACGCCCCGGAAGAACAGCCGAGTTCTTCCACCCTCTTCGATCAGAATCAAGGAGGTAATTTATGAAGACATTACAGAAACTCCGCCTGATCAACTGGCACTATTTTTGCAACATCACAACTGATGTCAAAAATCTCACATTTTTAACCGGTCCTAACGGCACCGGTAAATCCACCATCATCGACGCCCTCCAAGTCATCATTTTAGGTACCACCAGACCTGACAACTTCAACAAAGCAGCCAACGAAAAAGGAAGAAGCGGCAGAAACCTCATCTCCTACCTCCGCGGTCAGACCGGTGTCAAAGATGACAACTCCACCATCGTCTTAAGAAAAGGTGTTTTCACCTCCTATATCGCAATCGAAATCTACGACGATGTCAATGACAAGACTTTCACCTTAGGCGCTTGTTTTGATGTCGATTCCACCGACAAGATTGATAAGCATTACTTCTTCTTAGACTCTCCGTTCCCGG
>JALFLX010000120.1 GCA_022774485.1 Bacilli bacterium | reverse complement strand
CTTGCGATTCGAAAAGAAGTGAAGCTCATCCATCTCTTCTGTTATCTCTTCACTGTCTTTGTCACCTGTATCCCAATCATTCTCTTCCTCTATGTCAACCTCTTTGACAAAGACACCATCCGCCTGTTGTGGTTTGATATTCCAAAGCTCACCCAAGATAGGTTCCACTCTGTCACCTCCTTCTTCTCAAAGACATTCTTCCAAGATTGTCTCAACAACATCACCTCCACCTTTGCTCTCATCTTCACTCAGTATGATGGACTTCCTTGGAACGCAACAGAATTCTTCGGAACGATGTATCTCTTCACCCTACCTTTCTCTCTTATCGGACTCTTCCATCCTCTTTACAAGAGTTCCAAAGAAAATCTCACCGCTACTCTCCTCCCAGAAAAAAGAAGTGAAGAGACTTATCAATTTGCATTGACCTCCTGGTTCATCGTCTCTCTCTTCTTAGGAATGTTTATCAAACCAAATATCAACCGTGTCAACACCCTCTGGTTCCCTTTGATTCTCTTTGCCGCTCAAGGAATCTCTGAGGTTATTCAAAAAGTAAAATCCTTAAAAGTACCACTCTCTCTTCTCTACCTCAGTTCCTTTGTGGCCTATGGAGCCTATCAGACAACCTACTTCGATAAGAATAGAATTCAGCCGAACTTCTACTACGGATTCAAAGAAGCTTGCCTCTACGCCAAAGACTTAAATCCGATTCACACCTATGTCACCCCGAAAGCGAATTACACCTTACTCCTTTATTACACCGAATACGACGTGAACACCTATATCGACACTGTCATCTTCACCAATCCCGGTTCCGCCTTTGAAAATGTGAAATCCTTTAAAGGCTATACCTTCTCCCTCCCACAAACTGTTCAAAAAGGATTCTGTTACATCGTCTCTATCTACGACAAGCTGTATCAAGAAAGTGAGAGTTTACCTTATGAGACCACATCCTTTGGGAACTTCTGCGTTATCGACTGTACCATTTGAAAAGAAAAAAAGAAATCCAGATAGAATTCCGTTTTTAGACACTGCAAAAATGATGGCCATCTTCGCTGTCTGCTACGCCCACATCTGCGGCGGAGATTTCAGCATCACCTTGATTGATTATTTCTCCTTAGGGGTATTCTTCATCGTAGCTGGTATGACCCTAGTACCAGAGCGCTATGAGAATTTCGGACAGTTCTTGTGGAGGAAAGTCAAATCCTACGTGATTCCAATCCTCTGTATGGATGTCATCACCATCATCATCAATGTCTCCTTCCTCCTTGTCAAAGGACAGATGGATCAGATCACCATCACTTACTTCTTCGATGAGCTTGTCCACATGCTGTGTCAATACCGCTATTTCGCACTCTGGGTTGTCACATCAATCTTCTTCTCTGTCATCTTCACCTATCTTCTTGTCAAACTCTCTCACAAGAAGTGGTTCTTAGAAGTCCCACTCTTAGCCTTAACTCTCTTAATCACCTTGCTATACAACCACTACTTCAAAAAACTCCTCTATTGGAACTTTGACACAGTCTTCTTAGGAACATTCTTAACGTACTTTGGATATCTTCTCTACCACAGAGCAGAAGCGATGAAATCCCTCTGCTTCGAAGTGAGAGTCCAATCCCTCATCCTCGGTGTCATCTTCCTTGCTCTCGGCTTAGGAGTCGCATATCTCACCAGAGTCCACTTTGGAAGAGTCTTCTCTTTCTACGCTCAGGATTACGGCGTCTACTACCTCACAATCCCAGCTGTCCTCTTTGCCTCCTTAGGTATCATCATGATCGCTAGAGGAATCTCAAACCCCATTATGAGCAACTTAGGAAAAGCGAACATCTGCACCCTCACTCTCCAGCAGTCCTTAATCCTCCCCTTGATGAGAAATACTCTCTTCCCTGACTGGTGGCATAAAATCCTTGCTATCACCCCAATCGACAATATTCAAAGAGCACTCTTTGGCCTTACCGGAGCCTCTATTGCAGTCCTTGCTGGCTATATCCTCTATCTGATCTTACTCATCTCTCCGCTCTCCTTTGCCATCAATAAAAAGCCGCTTCCTTTCTATCCCTGGTCAAAAGAATACAAAGAGAAACATCCAAAGACAGTCAAAGGAAACGAATAGTAAAATAGCGCAGCGACACGCCGCGCTTTTTCTTATCGCAAAGAGAAATATCTAGATGAAATATGACCTTTCATTCTGAAACTGAGATAAAGATCCGCATCAGGAGAATGGAAGTGAAGCGGGAGAACCACCTCTCCTTTCCCATTGATTTCAAAAGGAACAGAAGAAAGAACCTCTTTTCCCTCTTCATCCCTTGAGAGAGTCACAACACCTTTTCCCTTGCCAAAGAGCTCTAAGACAAATTCTTTGGTATTCTCTAAATCAAAAGATCGGAAACCGAAAAGAGCGCCATCTGAAATATTAGCAAGATACTGATCTCCGTTTTCTTCTCTATCCTTTCCTGTCTGAGTGAAATAAGGTTCTTTTCCTTTTCTTCCCTTGAAGATTGAATAAAACCTGTTTCCCCCTTTCTTTTTCAAGACACAGGCGATTCTTGTCTCATATTTTCCGATTCCACAAAGCGGTTTTCCGTTTAGTCCAGAACTTGTCACTCTCGCTTGGGAGAAAGTTCCATCCTCCCTCATGAAAAGCTTCTCTGCACAAGCTTGCCTTGAAAACTGATGTCGATTGGTTTGCCTATGATAAAAGACATAATATTCCCCGTTGACCTCTAACACAGAACCGTGCGTGTTTCCCGTGAAGTTACACGCAGATTTTGAATCGCTATGATTTCCTAATCCGATATCACCGATAGAGACCAATGTCCCTTTGTATTCAAACGGACCTCTTGGCGAAGAAGACATCGCATAGCAAAGCTCATGTCCTAGTTCAGAAGAGTAGATAAAATAATACCTTCCTTGAAATTTCCTCATCGAAGAAGCTTCAAAAAAAGCGTGTCCTTCATATGAAGTTCCTTTGCTTTTTCTCACCGAAGGAACAGAAATAGAAAACGAGTCTTTGATTGTCTTCATATCAGAAGAGAGCTCAAAGCCAGTGACTTCATCGCTCGGACGATGTGAGAGCATAAATAAAGAGCGGTGCTTAGGACCAAAGCCAGTGTAAAGATAAATTCTTCCATCATCATCTACAAACACACCTGGATCAAACTGAAGACTCTCTCCTTTCTTTCCTAAAGGAGTGCCATCCGAATACACCACTTTTCCATAATAAGAAAACGGACCTTTCGGAGAAGAAGAGACAGCGACAGAAATCTCGCTTCGATACCCGATAAAATAATAGAGGTAATACCTCCCATCCGCTCCTTTACAAACATCCGGTGCAAACATCGAAGAAAGAAGAGAATGACCAGGTTTTGGATCTTGTTTCTTTTGAAAAATCACACCCTCATAACGCCAAGAAGAAGGATCATCCACCGGGCAAGAATACGTCACATAGTCATTCAGACAGAAAGAAGCGCCATCAAAACGGTCGTGAGAACCATATAGATAAATTCTTCCCTCAAAAATATGAGGCTCCCCATCCGGGATATATTCATAGGAAGGAAGAAACGGATTCATCGCTTGTTGTTTCATATTCATTCCTCTTGCAGTAAATACCAAACATCTTTACCCCCATATTTTACCGCAATACACTCCACATTTCACAAAAATGAAAGATACTCCACAACAAAGAAGCATAATGAACAATGCGTATCAAGAAAGGAACACCTACGTTTGAACGACAAATTGAGAAGACCATCATGACAGATGAGGGATGAAATGGAACTATGATTCTACCAAAGAGAAAGGCTCAACAGTTGAGAACCGCTCATTTTTAAAACGTGGCCAAAGAAAAGCTGCAGGGAAACCCTGCAGCTCACACAATGGAGAAATATCAATCTTATTTAGTCAATGATATCCAAAAGTTCTTCTTTGTCTTCTTCAGTCAAGACAATTTCCTGATAAGCTTCCGGATTCTCAACAGCTTTGACTTCAACTTCCGAGTCGAGCAAGAAATTAAGTTTTCCGTTTAAGGTGTAATTCATCTCAACAGAGGTGGAGTGTGTCTGATTTCCGTAGGTGAATGTTTTCTCATAGAGGTAGGAGAGATCTAAAGAGACACCGATAGAAGAGATTCCTTCCGCATCGAAGACAAAGGCGATATTGTAAGCGTTGACTGCTAAGTCTCCTCTTAAATGGCCTTCTTTGTGATGACCGGAAAGAGCATCTTCAATATCATCTTCAAGGTCGACCATATCTTCTAATTCGACAAGGTCATCAAACTCAAACTCTTCTAAGAACTCTTCGCCATCTTCTAAGGACTCTAATTCGACAGAGTAGGAATAAGAGCCATCGCCGTGATCAAGAGCCTGGACTGTACCGCCTTTGGAAGCGACATCTTCAATTTTTGTTGAGATGGAAGAGATGAGCAAATCGAGGTTCTCTTTGCTCATAATCGGGAGCATGTCAGCAGTGATTCCATTCTTAAAAGAGACTTTTTCAGGAGCGACATGATTTTCCGGTCTCTGCCCTTTGCAGAATTCTTCAAAATCATCATCCTGCTCTCTCTTTCCATCAATCATCTCTTGGAATTTTGTGTTTGAGAAATCAAGATAGCAGTGGTCTCCAGCCAAATAACCATTGAAACCATAACTTCCTTTGGGAGACTGATGTTCTTTCTCTTGACCATCGATTGTCACCTTGCCTCCGATATCAAAGGAAGCAGCGACTTCTAAAGAGCCGTTGAGCTGATCAAGTTCAGAAGCGGTAAGTCCTCTTAATCCGACATTGAAGACGACATCATCGATGTTAGAATGACACTCCATCTGGATCTCTTTTCCAGCGTGATTTTTTCCGCCAGGAACTTGCTTTGTCATAGTCATCTGATAATGAGAGAATGCATTCTCTAAGCTGAGGCCGATTGCATCATCATCCGCCATCGCCTCGATGGAGTTTTCTAACTTCTGGCGACACTCCTCTCTGCTGATTGCCTTTCCTTTTGCGACAGAACCGCCATCTAGGGGTTCACTCGTCACACCACCTTGGCATCCGACTAACATCAACGAAAGCATCGCGATTGATACGATATGATTCTTTTTCATGGGTTTTCTTTTCCCTCCTCACTCAATACACAACAGAAGCCTTCACTTTATTGGAAAATTTTAGAAAAAATTGAGGTAATGCTACCTCAATCTTCTTCAAATTGATAGATAATCTTCCCCTCCTCATCGAGAGTGAACGAAAAGTTTGTCATGAAGAATTCTAAGGAGAGAGGATCTGTGTCCATATAGTGGACTTGATACTGATTGTCATCCTCAGAATATTCTGTCTTCGTATTCACGACTCTTGTCTGAGTCTGATGGATAAACTTGCACTCATCGAAGTTGGAATCTGGATTTTCTTCATCCCATTCGATGGAGATTTTATACCACTCCTCTTTCGGATTCCCAAAGTCTGAGTAGTCGTTAATGCGATAGAAAAGACCTGTTCCATCCTCATCTGTCTCCTGTTTGATGGTGATCTTTTTCATCCCGTTGCGGAAATATGAGCAGGTTTTCTTCTCCTCCTCATCCTCTTCTTGATAGGTGAAAATAGTCCCTTCATAATACTCCCCATCAAAATAATATAAGGCTTGATTTCTTTCTTTTCCTGAACGGATATCATCGACTGTGTAGATGATGTTATCGCCTTCAATTAAGGCGTAGTGATACTCCACTTCTCCAAGGACTGTCTGATAATTGAAGTCTATTGTTCCATAAAGGATTGAGAGACGATCGTTTGTCGAAAAGAAACTGTTGATGGTAGAGAACATCTCATCATAAGTTGTCTTCACAATCTCTTCTTGTTCCGCAGTGATACCGTGATTTCCATAACGCGATTTGAGATTTCTCACTCTCGAGAGCGTGTTTTCACCGCCAGTTAACTGAGAGCCGAAGAAAAGCTGAAGTCCAGTCTGGGAGACTAAGTTTTGATCATCAAGGGCAACTTCCTGATCGATGAGAGAGACAAACCCCTGAGGAAGAGAAATAAGAGGATTTTCAGAAGTGAGATCACTACTCGAACCATTTCCTTTCGTGAGCGGAGAGATAAGGACAAATGCGGTGACAGAACATGCAGCTAACAAAACAGCAGCGCTAGAAAGAGGAACCCAGAGGTTCTTTTTCTTCTTTTCCGCCTGTTTCTCTTCGAAGCGGGAAAGGATCATTTTCGATGTGGTCTTGATTTCAAGAGAGGAAGTCTCTTCTCTCAATTTTTGTTCAATATCCTTCATTTTCTAATGCCTTTCTTAGTTTCTTCAGCGCGTTGTTGTAAGCCCAGGTGATTGTTCCTAACGGTTTTCCAAGTTCATTTGCAATCTCCTGATGTGTCATCTCTTCCACCGCATGGAGAATGACAATTTGCTGTTCTGTCTTGTTAAGGACTTTTCTCATCGTCTCATAGATGAGAGCATCCTCATTCTTCTCATCTTCCTTTCCAATCTGACTGACATCGACATCGTAACTGAGCCGCCGATTCTTTTTCTTCTCATTGATCGACAAGTTTTGTGCGATTTTCATCAAATAAGCGAGGATTGATTGCTCCCTTTTTAGCGCCGGAAGCTTCTCTAAGAACTTCAGATACGTCTCTTGTAGAATGTTCTCTGCTAAATCTTGATTTTGTAAGACAGCATAGCTTGCGGAGAAGACACCTCGTTTGGTGAGCTCATAAAACTCATCGAAGTACTCCATCTTTCCTTCTTGTAGCAAAATGAATAGCTGATTGAGATGCTTCGTGTCCATGGTTATCTCTCTTCACTTAATACACAGCGGTATTCTTTCCTTTATTGGATTATTTTTTAATTTTTCATTCTCGAAATAGAGAAGTGTCAATTCCAAACACTTGAACAACTTCCGTTAACGGGGATAAAGCAAGCTCCTTAGGAGTGACAATCCGGCCGCCATTATAATCAAGATCGATGCCAAATTGCTGATACGCATACCACACCAGGTGTGCACACTGGCTCTTATCAATCTTGTTTTTATCTTGAAACACACCGACCGTGATATCGTATTCAATCCCTTGAAGATGATCGACAGCAAACTTTACCACCTCTTCTTTCACATCATCGGAGACAAGAGGGGAGAGGACTGCAAAGCAGGGTCGATAATTATAATAGCTGATGGTACAAATCTCGCTCGGATATCCGTATCCAGAAATATCGATCATCCGATTCAAAAAAGGATCGACGACAAGCGCAGCGTGTCCGATCACAAAACCTAAAAACTGACTTCCTAAGGAGATTAAAATATCCCCTTTTTTCATCGGGACAAGGTTGACAGGTTCCACTAAATTTTGTCTTGAACACCACGGGTCTTCGTATTCTGTCCACATCTTTCTCTCCCCGTAGAAGTCATCCTGAAACTTCAGAAGTTTTGAGGCGTTTCCGTATTTTTCCTTCAATCGTTCTATTCCAAGTGAAGAGACACCAGTCTGTTGAAAGATCAAGTTCTCTTCTTCTTTGGTAAGTTCCTCTTTCTCTAAGAGAGGAGCGATGTCCTGGCGTTCTAAAACAGGGCCTGGGAATCGCTTTATCTCACTGAGAGTATATGTAAGAGCTTGGCCAAGGGTAAAGATCATCATACAGACAAAAGCAAACGTATTTAGAATAGTAAATAATTTGTATTTTGTATGGTGCCTCATACCTGTATTTTACTGAGAAAAAATAGCAAAGTAAAGGAAGCAAAAGGGAAGAAAATGTATCACTGAAAAAACCACACCTGAATAGAATCAGACAAGTGTGGTTATTATCATCTAACAACTTATCAACAATGATGATATTTGCTTTTATCCGATATGATAGAGAAGATCACCATATGAAGGAACTGGCCAACAGTCTTTTGCGACAATGAGTTCTAAAGAGTCAACAATTTCTCTTAAACGTCTCATCTGTGGGAGGAACTTATCTCTACAGAAGATAGCAAGGTCTCTTCCCTTGTGTTCATCAGCTTTTCTTAAGAGGGAGTCAAGACGGTCAAGAGCCAAGCCGCACTCATCGATCAAAGAAGCGACATTCATCGCATTCTTCATCGTGGTCTTCGGAGCGGGGATCTTCGCAGCTTCTAAGTTCTTAATTTCAAGAGCTGCTTTCCCTAAGTAGTTGTTGGCGCTCGGTAGGTATTGTTTGTGGACCATGTGGGACATCGTCTTCGCATCGATTAAGACCTGAGCAGCATAAGAGGAATATTTGATCTCCGCGCGAGAATTAAGCTCGCGTTCAGAGAGAATGTTGGCATTTTCTAACAATTCCTTGTTCTTATCCGCCAAGAGACAATCAGTCGCTTCCACCGCAGTCTTGAGATTAGGAAGTCCACGTCTCTCTGCCTCTTCGACCCATTCTTCAGAATAACCATCTCCGTTGAAGATGACTCTCTGATGCTCTTTGAGGTTCTTCTTAATCCACTCTTGCATCGCAGCCATCTTATCTTCTTCTTTTTCGACCTCATCAGCGAAAAGCTCTAATTCGTGACCTAAGATCGCATTGAGCATGGTGTTAGGCTCAGAGATGTTTTGTAAAGATCCGACCATACGGAACTCAAAGCGGTTGCCAGTAAAAGCGAAAGGACTGGTTCTGTTGCGATCTGTGGTATCTCTATCTAAAGAAGGGAGAGATTTCACACCGATATCGAGATGTCTTCCTTTCTTGCCGGATGCTTTCTGAGGCTGATCGATTAAAGAGTTGACAACCTCAGTGAGCTCATCCCCTAAGAAAATGGAGATGATAGCAGGAGGTGCTTCATTAGCACCTAAGCGGAAGTCATTGGTATAAGAGGCGACAGACTCTCTGAGCAAGTCAGCATATTCATCCACACCTTTGATGACCGCAGTCAAGAAGACTAAGAACTGAAGGTTATCCTTCGGATTTTTGCCAGGTTTTAAGAGATTCGTTCCATCATCTTTTGCGATAGACCAGTTGTCGTGCTTACCAGAGCCGTTGATTCCCTGGAATGGCTTCTCACTCAAGAGACACACAAGGCCGTGCTTCTTAGCGACTTTCTTTAAGACAGTCATGACTAAAGCGTTCTGATCTGCAGTGACAGAAGTCTCTCCATAGATGACAGCAAGCTCGTGCTGAGAAGGAGCCACTTCATTGTGCTCTGTCTTAGCTGGAATTCCAAGCTTCCAGAGCATCTCGTTAACATCTCTCATGAACGAAGAAACCTGCTCACGGATTGGTCCGAAGTAGTGATCTTCTAACTCCTGACCTTTCGGAGCTAATGCGCCAAACAGGGTTCTTCCTGTGTAGACAAGGTCTTTTCTCTTGGCGAAAGTGGGAATATCCACTAAGAAATATTCTTGCTCCGGTCCTGCGTAAGTGATGACACGATTTGTCTTCTCATCGCCGAAAAGACGTAAAACACGGACTGCTTCTTTCGATAAATAATCAGAGCTTCTTAACAGCGGAGTCTTCTCATCGAGCGCATCCCCGTTGTAAGAGCAGAAAGCAGTCGGAATATATAAGACAGGGACAGAGCCATCATTGATGACAAAGGCAGGACTCTTGCAGTCCCAAGCAGTGTATCCTCTTGCTTCAAAGGTCGCTCGTAAACCACCATTTGGGAAAGAAGAAGCATCCGGTTCTCCTTTGATGAGCTCCTTCCCAGAAAACTCCATGATGGCCTTGTTATCTTCTGAATAATTGAGGAAGGAGTCGTGCTTTTCGGCAGTATCCCCAGTGAGCGGAGAGAACCAATGAGTGTAATGAGTCGCACCTTTATTTAACGCCCACTCTTTCATTCCCTTAGCCACATCATCAGCGATATCCTGATCTAATTCTTTACCGTCACGGATCGTCTCTTCTAACTTGTCAAAAACTGATTTAGGGAGATATTGGCGCATCTGCTCTTCATCGAAAACATCGACACCGTAGAGTCCAGTAACATCGAAATTTTTGACATCCATGATGAAACACTCCTTTCAAACACAATAAAAAAATCATATTCTTTTCTAAATTTGATGTAAATATTTTCCATAGGAAAAGAAACCACTTTTTTTGATTTCCTAACAAGACAATCACTTTGTGAACCAACAAAAAAGAGTTGAAGGAAAGAAAGAATAAAACAACCTTAAAAGAAAATTAACTACACCATTACATTGTTTCATAAGAGTAAAATAGAGAAACACCATCAAAAAAGCTTTCCTAACAAGCACTGTTAGAAAATCTTTGTAGTAAAAACAATTTATTGAATTGAATTAGGTTTTTCTTTCAAAAAACAAGAATTAATTGTGAGCTGAAGTGAAAATAAATTGATAGAAAAAGAGAGAAGTTCATCACCTCCCTCTTGATTCGTTGAAAACTAAGTTTCTTATAACATCGCCATGACATCGAGGACAGAAGACGTCTCATCATTGACAAGATACCCTTCTTTCCCATAGCGGTAGAAAGATGCCTTCTCTGTGTCGTTTCCAGTGATTCCGTAATAGGACAAACTTCCTTTACCGAGATATCCGGTCACTTCTCTGATTTCAGGGATATTGTCATACCCCTGTAAGGATCCCTCTTTGAAGGTGGATGAAGAAAGGGTAGAAGCATAATCACCTAAGAAAGTCATAACCGGTTTTTCGATGGTGTTTTGCGCTAACGCAAAGGAGTAAGTCGCTCTCACTTTGAGAGCTTCCTGAAGCGTGTGGCAGACTTTAACTTTATACTGAGTTTGACTCTCGATTTCTTTTTGGATACTGACAAGCTTCGCGTAGCTCGCATCTGAAATCTGAAGATGGGAGTCATCCACATATTCCTGATAGAAGAGAACCATGTCGTAATAATCGCTTGGAAGCTGGTTTCCAGCCTCGTTTACCTTGATGACAGTATATGGAGAAAGGCTGTTATTCAAGAAAGAGATTCTCTTTCTCTCTCCGGTTTTCTCATCAGGGAGTGTGTAGATAGTCTCCGAGATTGCATCCTCTTCATCAATCGAGTAAAACGCGATGTTCTGCTCGGTAGAAGAAAGCTCACCAGAATAAGGATAGACAAGATAATTTCCGGGGGAGACAAGCGAGAAATCGAGATAGCATTTTTGATTGAGCATCGATGTGTGCTCTTCATTTCTCGCATTGTGAAGCACATCGAAGAGACCGATG
>JALFLX010000108.1 GCA_022774485.1 Bacilli bacterium | reverse complement strand
CCAAAGGATTAGGAGATTGGAACGTCAACGAGAAAAAACTTTCAAAAGGGTTGAACGGATTAGCAGAGAGCGCGAAAAAACACGGGATGCAGTTTGGAATCTGGATGGAACCAGAAATGGTCAATCCAAATTCTAATCTCTATCAAAATCACCCTGATTGGGTGATTCAAGATTCCGTCCACACACTCTCAGAAGGAAGAAATCAACTTGTCTTAAACCTTGCAAAAAAAGAAGTTCAAGACTTTGTTGTTGAATCCGTTTGCTCTGTCTTAGAGAGTGCAGATATTTCCTATCTCAAATGGGATTGCAACCGTGCCATCAGTGATTTTAAAAATGAAGATGGCACATTCTTCTTCTCATATATTGAAGGGTTGTATTCCGCATTGAGAAGAATTAGAGAAAGACATCCCAATGTTCTGATGGAAAACTGCGCAAGCGGTGGCAATCGCTTCGACTTAGGAATGTTATCCTTCTTCCCTCAATCCTGGCAAAGCGATGATACTGACTCCTATCAGAGAACAATGATTCAAGAAGGTGGAAGTTTAGGATATCCTTTATCAACACTCTCAAACCATGTCGCTTGTAAGGTCAGCAAGACAAGACTCAGAAACACTAGCCTCGACACCAAATTTGATGTCGCTTGTTTCGGTGTCTTAGGATATGAGCTTGATTTAGATGATCTTTCAAAACTCGAGATGAAGATCATCAAATCACAAATCGAATTCTATAAGAAATACAGAAGCGTATTCCAGTGGGGAACCTTCTCTCAATCAAATCTACTTGAAAACAAAGAAAAGCAAGTACAAGTGGAAAAGGATGGTGTTTTCCTTATCGGAAAATATCAAACACTTCAATCCGCTTTCCCGAAAGAAAAACATCTCACTGTGAAAGGAGTTGAAGATACAAAACTTTACCAGTACACCACAAGACAGCACTCTATCCCGCTTCAAAGCTTTGGTTCTTTGGTTAATTATGTCACTCCAGTTCATATCAATCCGGATGGAACTCTCTTAAACATCATCTCTCATCATATGGATATGAAATCTGAAATTGACACTGGAATTTTACCCGGCGCTATATTATCCTCTCAAGGGGCTTGTCTCTCCCAAGAGTGGTCCGGTGTCGGCTATGATGACCGGGTGATGAAGTTGGGAGATTTCGGGACAAGACTCTATCTCGTACAAATCTATGACCCAAGTATTTCTCAGTGAAGTCAACCGCTATGATGGAAGAGTATCTCAGTTAGAAGAAGGTCTTCCCTCCTGGGTGTTAGAACACTGCAAAAACCATCAAGAACCTCATGAATATCAGTCCTCTCTTTTAGCGTGGAATGTTCTTTTGCTTGTCTTAGAAAAACAAGGATTCAATCCAAAAAAGCTTGAATTTACCATCACCGCTCAAAACAAACCTAAGATCAAAGGGGTGGAATTCAACATCTCTCACAGCGGAGACATCGTCGCTGTCGCTCTCTCGACAAGTGAAGTCGGTATCGATATCCAGAGAGAAGAAGAAAAAGATTTTGACCATCTCAGTGTTCATCTCTTCGGAGAAAATGAGTTAAAACAATATCAAATGAGTGAAGATAAGAAAAAATGTTTCTATGAGATATGGACCAAAAAAGAGGCGTTTCATAAACACGTCGGTGATGGAATTGACATGAGTAAAATCAAAAGAGATCTTCCGTATCAAGAGATTTTCACTGAACGTCTACAAGATCGATTCGGATTTGATTACACCCTCTCTGTCGACTGTATCGACAATGAAAGAGTGATCGTATCTATCATCTAAAAAAGAAATTTCATTGTACTGAACCTTAATGTTAGACTTTAAAAAGAACTATAGTACAACATTGGGATGGGTACAAGGTTCCTGTGTGGCACATGAGCGACGCCGAGCTAGTTGATCACCCCTTCCTCGTTGTATCATCTTACATATTCGTCAATCGCCTTCTGGACTTCTACAAAATCATGGAAGTCCTTTTTGTGTCCGTAGAACATCTCTTTCTTCATCTTAGAAAAAAGACCCTGCCTTAGAATTGTTGTGTACCCTTTGTCAAGGACACATTGAAAAAAGGGCACGCGCTTTATGCAAATTAATTAATAGTGGCACTCTTTTTGTAAGTGACAAGGAAATAGTACAAGAGTTAATTGATGATTTAAACGATGCATTGAAAGGATAAAAAATAATGGAAGCTACTGAAATCAACACAAAACTACTTGAACGGCTTTCTGATTATGTTGATGACAAATATACAGGAGATGTATTAGTTATCAGTGTCTTTGAAAATATTCGTTTTGCCGAAGATAGGACTGAACTTGAAAAAGTATTGGGGCCAAAAGCAAAGAAAAAAATATATTTCAATAGATTGGAATTAGTGCACCCCCTTATAGGTCAGGAGTATTGGTAAAAATAATAAGTCCGAACTTTCCATCAATCCTATTAGGGGTTTCTTGTTATTTTGACACTAGATGAAGATTTTTTTGAAACGTGTAATTATCCTTTGTTCACATATAATCGTTTAGTTTTCAACTGAACTAACGATTTTTTTATTGTTTTTCAAATAATTATTAATTTTTTAAGCATCCAAGTGGCACCACATATACTCCGTTTTCATCAACGTAAGCTGTTTGTGTAGCTGTGACAATCATTAGAAATGAAGGCTTTGGATGATTTGTGTTATCAATGTCATTAGCTAATTCAACTAGTTTCTTTGATGCCGCTTTTATTTCTTCTTGACTACATAGCTTTACTTCAACAAGTGCCCATGATTCATCTTCAAACACTATAACAGCGTCAGCTTCCCTTTCTACCTTATCTCTATAGTGATACACATTGGCTTCAATTGAGTCACAGTATATTCTTAGATCTCTTATAACTAATGATTCAAATAATAGCCCAAAAGTATTCATATCTAAAAACATATTATCTTCAGAAAGATTTAATGCCGCTGTTGCAATAGAAGGATCAACAAAATGCCTAGTATTTTTAGTTCTTATTGCGGTTTTGCTTCTTAAATTAGGATTCCAAGCTTCTAGTTCTTCAATAACAAATAATCTTTCCAATGCTAAAATGTATTTCTTAAATGTATCCTTATCCAATTCATCTCCATTTGATTTTACATCTTCTCTAATGGTTTCATTTGACGCTTCTGATGAGATACATCTAGAGTAAGATCTTAATATTTTCTTAGCCCTATTTATGTCTTTTCTTAGTGGGATATCAGAGAGTGAAAAAATGTCTTCATTCACTAATCCATTATAAAATGTTTTCACTTGTTGAAGGGCAATATCTTTTTCTTCACCAATTGAAAGAGGCCATCCTCCTCTGCAAATATAAAAAGAATAATCGTGCAAAGTTTTATCACATATACTAGGCCTAAAAATACCATCTTTAATCCCTAGCAAAGATACACTTCCATTACTATCCCCGGACTCATAAAGAGACATAGTTCTCATAAGTTTTTTTATTATTCTCCCTGTACCAGTATGTTTTTCATTTTCCTCACCATAGAAAGATTTATCAAGAGTTGCATCGGTAACGCTCCCTGTCAATATGAATTGTCCAAATGTTCCATTTTCATCTATTTTCTCTTTCAAGCTATTCCAAATAAAAGAGATTATTTGCCATTCATCAATTAATAATGGCTTTTGTCCATAATCTAATAGTGTCTCAGGTGATTGTTTAGCAATTGGAACAAATTGGTCCCTAACACTTTTTTTCATTAAATCAATTGTGGTTTTTGCATATCGTCTAGCAGTCCTTGATTTTCCACACCACTTTGGACCTACGATTTGTACAGCGCCAACACTTCTTAAGTAAAATTCAAGTTTTTTGTCAAATAATCTATCTATATACTTTTTTTCCATAATTTAGCCTCATAAATATTGTACACCTTTCTAATTAAATCGTAAGTTTGGACTAAAATAAATCGCAAGTTTGGACTAAAATAAATCGCAAGTTTGGACTAAAATAAATCGCAAGTTTGGCAAGTCATAAATCGATATTTTGAAGTTAAAATTATAATTATCAATTAATCTATTTTATATACAAGTTTTTAACAAAGGAAAAATCCCTAACGGGCTTGATACTTGTATCAGACCAATTAGGAATTTTAGGATGTTTAATTAATTTATCTAGAAAATTTATTTCAAAAATATTAGTTTTTCAAACAACCAATCGGTATAACAAAGACACCATCTTCTCTTTTGTATCCATATTGGCTACCTGTTATGACAATTTTTAAATCCGGCAATGATAAAGGACATTGTTTTTCCTCTTTATTATGCTCTTTAATTAGTCTTTCAATTTCAAGAAGGTGTTTCGCTCCTTCATCTATTTCTTTTGTTCCAAGTTTAAATTCGAGTAGCGCATATCTACCATCCTTTAGATGGAGAACGCCATCCGCTTCTAGTCCATATCTATCATGATAATATGAAATTCGTCCATCCATTATAGAAGAATATATCTTTAAATCTCTAATACAAAGCGATTCAAATAAAAATCCCAACGTCTTAAAATCATTATTAAAATATTCAGGAGATATACCTAGAGCTGCGACAGCAATTGAAGGATCTATTAAATTTCTTTTACTGCTTGCTCTAATCGCTCCTTTCGATCGAATAGAGGGACACCACGCAGGAATATCTTCAATAATATATAAATTTTCTAAAGCACTTATATAATCATAATAGGTTGGCTTCGTCATATCTGTAGTAGAATTTATATCGCCGAAAATAGTTTTTGTGTCAGCAAGAGTACAAATATTTCTAGAATATGATTTAAGAACTTTTTCCGCCCATAACGGATTTCTTCTTACTCCATCTATAGCAGAAATATCCCTATGACAAGTTTGATAGAATAAGTCATTAGCAACTTCTAATTGGGAACGTATTGTCTTGTTTAACAGCGCTCTTGGCCAGCCACCTCTGCATATTGAATGAATTAACTCATCAATAGTTAATTTTGATACAACAAATTCCATTTCTTTTCTTTGAAACAGATCCAATAAAGAAACTTCGCCTGATGATTCACCACTTTCATATAAACTCATAGGATACATTTTTAGAGTCGAAATTCTGGTTGTTCCTGTGTGTGGTGTTTTAACATTTTGTGAAGAAGAACCAGTTAATATATATAATCCAGTTTCGTTTCTATCATCTATCGATTTACGAATTGCTCCCCATATTTTAGGTGCATCTTGCCATTCATCAAATAATCTAGGGTTTTCTCCAATCAGTAATTTGGAGGGCATATTTTCAGCTACGCTTAAATAGTTCTCTCTTTTATCCTCATCTTGAAATTCAATGAAACTTTTAGATTTTTGTTTTGCAGTTGTTGTCTTTCCGCACCCTTTTGGACCAACAATCAATGTTGCGCCGAATGATTCTAGTTTTAAATCAAGCAAATCATCAACAATTCTTTTCTTATAATTATTCATAATATCACCGATATTATTATATCGCTCTTATCCACTTTTTTAAATATTACTTTACATATTTGTCGTGTTTTACTTTACACATTTGTTGTGTTTTATTTTACACATTGCGTTATTTAGTTTTTTTATGCTATTTTTTTGCGTAATTTAGTATTGGCAGTGAAATCGTGAGATTTAAAAGAAAAGCCCACTCCTTTGGCTCTAAGCTGGTGGAATCTGTCAGCTCCGGAGCTGACTGATTGCCTTCCCTACTTATTAGTCCAACTAGAGGGGTTCACTACAAAAGTACAGATTTTAAACTTTAACACGACATTCAATGTGATGAAAGCCACAAAACCAGAGTGTATTCTTGAGCTATCTCATGTCAAGAAGATTACACTCAAAAATTTATGTCTTAAGCCGATATGGAAATAGTTTCGAGCGTTTTATTCACCAAAAGCGAACCTACCAAATTTTTGAACTTCGTATTGGAATACAAGAATTTTCTAATGTTACTTTTATCGTGAAAAAATTAAAGATCCTCCAGAAAACCATAGCAAAAAACAGGATAATTTGTAGATTCCAGCAAAAAATAAGACTACAAAAGCACCTTGTTTTGACATTACTTTTTGAAAATTACACCTAAAAATTTTCTAGGACATACTTTTAAATTTCGTATTCTATTTAAGATTCAAATAATAAACTCGCTGCTCCTAAAATTCCCGCTTTGTTTCCAAGCGTCGCTTTCTGTATCTCAACTTTTGGAGCTTTACCAAAGCCATAATTTCTCTTTTCACAATATTCTCTAACCGGTCCTAAGAGTGTTTCACCAGATTCAGCAAGTCCTCCTCCTAAAAGAATCGCATCCATTCGGAAAATATTCATAAAAGAAAGAAGACCTTCTGACAAGAACATCACATATCGATCAAACGCTTTTGTAGCTGCCTCATCTTTCTTCTGATACGCTACACAGATCATTTTTCCGTTGATCTTCGATAAATCATTATCGGTCATCTCATACAGAATAGAATTTGGATAGTCTTTTAAAATCTCTTTGGTGTCTTTAATCAATGCAGTCACAGAAGTATAGGCTTCAAAACATCCTTTTTGACCGCAGGTGCAATCTCGTCCATTCAACGAGAACAAGGTGTGACCGATTTCTCCACCTTTTCCTTCTTTTCCACCGTAGAGTTTTCCATCGATGATAATGCCACCGCCGACACCAGTTCCTAAAGTGACCAAAAGGATATTCTGATATTTCCGATATCCACCGAAGATATATTCACCTAAGGCAGCGCAGTTTGCATCGTTATTGACTTTCACTTCCACCGGGAATCTTTTTCTCAATCCCGTTGCGATTTTAAAATTCCCCCAAGGCAAGTTGTTTGCATATTCACAGACACCTTTTTCAGAATTGATTGATCCAGGACAACCGACACCGATTCCTTTGATTTGATCAATGGTCATTTTCTGATCATCAAGAATTTCTTGAATCGTATCACACAGCAAGCTCATCGCCTTTCTTTGGTTGATGTTGACAGACGGGAATGCTTTCTCTTCTAATATTTTTCCTTTTTGATCAACCAAACCGACTTTGATTGAAGTACCGCCGATATCGACACCGATCACGTGAGTAGGGTGTTCCAATCTTGTCATCACATAGATGCCGTCTCCTTTGATCTCTGCTTTTTGAGAAGCAGGGAGGAAGAAGGTATCTAACGCGTGATAAGGAAGATCTCCAATCATACCTTCACCGCTTAAAAAAGTGACAGTGACAAAAGAATCAGAGGATGCGGATAACAGCGGATTTTTCTTCGCATCTTTTCGGTAAGAGACAAAATATTTACTTCTTCCGATCACTCCTTTTTGGAATGTCGGTCTCTTGTATTTATGATAATCAATCACCTCTAACGCTTTTTCAATATGGAGTTCTCTCTTCTTACCATCTTTTCCAACGCGATCATAATCGTATAAGCGATAAGTGAGATTAGAGTTCTGTTGAATCTCAATCACACTGACTCCTTTTCCGATCGCGTGAATGGTTCCAGAAGGAATGAAGAAACAATTCCCATCTTCTACCGGAAAGAAGTTTAATTTCTCTAAGATTGTCGAATTTTCAAGCGCTTCTTTGATTTCTTCCTTCGTGGAGTCTTCTTTCAATCCGACATAAAGACCAGCTCCTTTTTCATGGCTGATAACATACCACATCTCAGTCTTTCCAAAAGAGTCTTCTTTCTTTAACGCGTAAGCATCATCAGGATGAACTTGAACAGAAAGATTTGATCCAGAATCAATCAATTTAATCAAAACTGGGAAAAACGGGAATGAAGATGCGTAAGTGCCGATATCATCTTTTGTGGCAACATCCATCAATCTCTTGCCTTTCTCTTCTCCAGAATCAATCAATGAGGGACCGTCTTTATGAAATGAGAGTTCCCAGCACTCTGCGATATTGTCATAAGGGGCTTCTTTTCCCCACTTTTTCAACTTATCACCTGCCCAGATATAATCTTTCGTCGCCGGTTTTAATTTGACTAATTTCATTTGGAATTCCTTCTTTCTAAATTAGATATCGCTTGAAACAATTATACAATATCTAAATTTCACTTGCGTGATGAGGAATGAAAAGAAATGCATTTGAAAACAACTGTTATCTAAACAAAAGAATTAACAAAAAGAGCAGTCCCGAGATAGGAACTGCTCTTTGTTTGTTACTTCTCTTCCGGATCAGGAACGTACTGAATGGTGATGTGTCTCTTGTGACCAGTACCTAAGGACTGAGTCTTGATGTTCGGATATCCAGTTAACGCCTGATGGATAATTCTTCTTTCATCGCTGGTCATCGGATCTAAGATCGCAGTGACATGAGTTCTTCTAACTTCGTTAGCGTAGTGACGAGCCATAGACTCATATTTGTTGTACTTGACTTCTTTGTATCCGTCACAGTTTAACAAGATGCGATAATGACCGCCGAAACGGTTGAAGCAAGCAGAGCGGGTAAGCTCGTTGATGCTTCTTAAGGTGTCACCGTTTCTACCGATGACGTTCTTGTTTTTCCAAGTGACAATGTTGAGCTTGATGACACCATCTTCATACTTCGCTTCGGTGGAACCTTCAATTCCTAACGCGCGAAGGCAGCGTTTGATGTAATCATCCGCAAAGACAATGACATCGCTGATGGAATAGATACCGATGGTGACAACTTTGCTGAATAAGGTCTTCTTGATTGAGATGACTTGGTATTGAAGAGATTTCGGATCGTCGATATGAAGATCTTCGCACGCTTTTTTGACGGCTTCTTCTTCAGTTTTTCCTTCATAACGATTCATAACGATTTACCTCCATAACGGCTTATCGGCCGATTTCTTTTGCTTTTTCTGCTTATTGTCCTGACCGATGTGACGGCTGGAACGACGGATGGCAGCGAGAGAGGAACCATCACCGGTGTTCTTCATATCGTTGTGACGAGATCTCATCGCTAAGGCCTCCATGAGGAGAGTCTGAACAATGGACATCAACGCACCGATC
>JALFLX010000035.1 GCA_022774485.1 Bacilli bacterium | reverse complement strand
AATAATCAATATTTTAGAAATCGTAGAATAACGTTATTTTACGAATTAACGAAACAAGTAAACATACGTGAAAACTAAACACATGAATAAACACAAGCGAAAAATTCATACGATTTATTGAATAATTTTAAAATTATCCGATACAATATAAAAAAATTGTTTCAATAGCATTTAATTATCACTTATTATCTTTTATAGTGAATTCAGGTGATAATTATGGAAATTGAGAACGAGTACGCATATTTGACAAAAGAAGTCAAAAAGAAAACAAAGATTGACATCCTAAAGGACTACATGTTCTTCGGATATGAAGAAGTGAAGTCGAAAACGCTTTCACATGAAGAGACTTTCTTGGAAATGAGAAGAGAAAAAGGATTGGATCAATTCAAAGATTTAAATCAAGTGCAAAAGGAATGGGAAACGATTCAAGAAGATATCCATAAGCTGAAACGAAAACTCTTCCTCGTCCCTGCCCTTTATACTGGAATCACAGGCTTCATCTCAATATCTGCCTTTATCCTCTCTCTCCTTTGGCTCATCTCCTATCGTCAGCACACTGCAGTAACATTTGGATTCAGCATTGGGCTCTTATCCTTTAGCGCTGTTCTCTTTCTGTTAAGCTATCCGATTTTCCGCTTCGTTGCGAAGAAAAAGTTAAAGACCACACTTCCGATCATCGATGCGGAAAAAACAAGAGAAGAAGAGCTTCTCAAAAAAGCAGACCATCTCTTAAAAGAATACGTCGACAACAAAAAATAGAATAAGCTGATTGAAGAACAAGATATAAGATTGTTCTCAATCAGTTTTTTCTTTCACGCTTTTCTTCTAAGATTTCTTTGATCTCATCGAAGCAGGTGAGAATATCACTTGTTCCCGCAGAGTGTTTTTTCTCCTGGAGCAAAGCTCCTTGATGTAAAAGATGGTCTGAGAAGAGGATGATATCATTTCTGCTGTAGAGAGAATCTGCATAAGCGAGAAGTCCAGAAAGAAGACCAGCAAAGCCATCTCCAGTTCCTGCTTTTCCTAACGATGGTGTCCTCTCTTGATTCCCTGAATAAGAATTGCCTTCTTCATCAATCAAGAGAGAAGATGTGCTCTTTAAAAGAAGAGAGACATGATACTTCAAGGCGAAAAGAATTGCTTCTGAAAGATAGTCTTCAGGATTTCTTGAAGAGATATCAGTGTGAAGAATTCTTTTTGCTTCCCCAAGATGAGGAGTGAGAAGAACATGAGTATCAGGATGTTTTTGAAAGAGAAGTCCAGGTTCTTGTGCAATCATCGAGAGCGCAGAGGCATCAAGAATGAGATTCCTCACACCGCAAGAGAGGACCTTTTTTAGCAAGTCAAAATGAATCGGATTGATAGAAATTCCGTTTCCAAAAAGAATGGAATCATATTTCAGGAGAGTATCGTTAGAAAGATCAATCCCTTCATCACGAGTGGATATCTCGAAGATAGAAGTGAGAGATACTCTACTTGCAACAATTTGATAAATGCTTTTATCAACAGCTAATGAGACATAACCAACTCCAGATAAAGAAGCGAATTTATCAGCGATACAAACTGAGAGAGGATAAGGCTTGCTTCCACCGATAATCAGAACTTTTCCAAAGTCAGATTTGATTCCATCCGGCTTCCGATTTTGATAAATATCGCGGATCATGGAATCGAATAAGGTTTTATCCATTCTTCCTTCCTCCTTTTCTCTTCTTGACTAACTTCATCGCTTTTCGCATCATTTTATCCACTTTAGGTTGATCCATCCCTTCTTCAATCATTCTCTTTTGAATGGAAGAAAGAACCTCCACTGAAAGTAAAGAAGGGTTGGGAAGACCTTTGATGACAGAGGTGGGAACTGTTGAGACATTGACAGAAGAAAGGAATGAAAAAGCGAGAAGCGGAACCATCTGGTTCTCGTGGAAAGAAGGTTCAAACTGAATTCTCTTTTTATGAATCATCTCTCGTAAGAACAAGCCTCCATAAGCTGTCATCATCTCACCTTTGATAAAACGAGAGAACATCTCTGTCCCTTTATATGTCTTTCTCTTTTTATCAGATAACACGACACAGGATTTCTCTTCTTTTGCCATCTTCCATAGCGAGGACAAGAAATCCGGTTTCACCACCATCATTTCAGTTAGAAAAACGACATACTTTCCAATGGAATGAGAGAGGCCAAGATTTCCAAAAGACGCGATTGTGGAAGGTGCACAAGAAAATCGAAACACGTTTGGATGGGCATTTATCACTTGATCAAGGTAAGCTTCACATTCATGCTCGAGCCCCGATTCCATCACGATGATATGGAAGGGTTGATGAAAATCTTGGCCGAACAATGAAGCTAAACAGTCCTTGATGCCACGCCCGGTATCAACTCTGATAATGACGGAAATTTCTGTGCGAACAATCATAATAATAGATTATTCTTTTCCGCCAAAAATACAAGATTATTCGATCCCGAAGAAACCTTTTGCCTGTTCGATAAGCTTGTAAATCCAATACGACACTGTCGAGAGAGGGACATGAATCGCTTCCGATATTTCCCGAAAAGTCAGCCCGTGAGAATAAAGGACAAGCAGCTCTTGTTTATCCGGGGGTAATGTCTCAAGAAACATTTCTAAATCGAGACGGTTGATAATTTCCCTTGCCATCTTATTCCCATCCGCAGCGGAGTCTGAAAGGACACAATCGAAATACTCGACTTTCCTTCCGAAGTTATTCATTGATCTCTGGTAGCTAATCGCAGTGGTTTTCCCGATAGATAAGGAGCAAATTTTAATCATCGCTCTCAGTAGATTCACAAATGGTTTTCCGTAATTTGGATCAAAGATGTCAATGGCAGTAATAGCGACTTTTTGTAGCTGACTGAACGCATAGGTGATATCGATGTAAGGATTTTTATTGCAGAGATTTTGCGCGCAAGAATACAGCATGCGATTCACTCGAAGAAGATATTCCTCTCCTGCTTGAGGATCGTTTTTTGCTAAGACAGCGACTTCCTGAAGAGAGTATTCTTCAAACTGATACGAATAGGCAGGGAATTCTTTTCTTTCCTCACCGACTGACTTTCGTTTCCGATAATAGGTATTGACCATATCAGAAGAAAGCATAACCGAAAAAGCCTCTTTATGCTCTTTTTTAGGCATTTTAAAGGGAATCCTTTCTTCCACGTCAGGATAAGCAGAGATAGAGCGCTTGTGACAGCGAGTTATTTTTTACCTAAACGGCGGTAAGAGTCAATCTGAGCCAAAAATACAGCAGTTGCGATAGAGGCGTTTAACGCCTTCACTTTACCAGGCAAAGGAATCGAGGCGACAAAATCTGAATTTTCTCGGACAAGTCGAGAAACGCCAAATCCTTCACTTCCGATAATGAGGACAATCTTTCCAGAGTAATCGATCTGGTCATAGACATCTTTCCCCTCGCCAGCAGAGGCAACGACCCAATATCCTCTCTCTTTGAGCTTTTTGATGGTTTGAACCAAGTTGACTACCTGACAGATTGGAACGATTTCTTCACCGCCTGTCGCGATTTTCGAAACGGTTCCTGTCACCGGAACCTGACGGTTTTTTCCGATGATAATCATGTCAACATCAAAGGCACAAGAAGAGCGGATGATCGAACCGAAATTAACCGGATCTTCTAATCCGTCTAACAGAAGGATTGTCGAATCCTTTTTGTCTTGAATCTCTGATAAAACTTCATCGACATCAGAATAGGAAAATTCAGGGAGAGAGCAGCAGACGCCTTGATGATTCTTGTGAGTCGCTAACTTCGCCAATGTATCAGGAGTGACAAGTTTCACTTTGACATTGTTCTCTCGTGAAAGATTAAGTATCTCTTGATCGGGATGATCTTTGTTCAGAAATACTGTGATTGGTTTCCTTTTTCCAGTGAATGCGTTTTTCACCGGGATTTTTCCGTAGATGATGTTTTGATCCATATGATTCTTTCTCGTCCTAATCGCCAAATAAACTATATTACATCCCGTGAAAAAGTGCAAAGTTTTCCACTCAAAAGAAGGGGGGAAACGAAAAATAAGGCGATTAGAACAAAAGTAGAGAAGAAAGAACAAGCGATAGGGAAAAAGAAGCTCAGTTCGTTTATAATATTCCCATGAGTTATACAACCCTTTGCACATTCACCGCTTACGAGATTGGAGAATCGACAGTTCTTCCTTTTTCCTATGTGAAAAGGGCAAAAGAGTTAGGCTATGAGACTTTAGGAATTGTCGGAAGTAATCTTCATGCTTACCCATCCTTTGCCGATGCGTGTGCAAAAGAGAATATCAAAGCTGTTTTTGGATATAAAATCACCTTGGCAAGCTCAGAGACAATCCCGTATCGAGCTTATCTTTTCATCAAGAGTGAAAAGGGATATCAAAACCTGTTAAAAATCATCAAAGAACAAAAGAAAGTGATTGGTCTCAACTTGTTGAAAGAATTCCACGAAGGTCTTTCTCTTATCATCCAAGCGGACCACGACCTCTTCTATCAAGATTATTTCCTCACCACCATCAGTAAAGATATCACCCAATATCAAAAGCTTTTCCAAGAGGATTTCGCTTTCGGTATCACGCTTCTTTCCAAAGAGGATCAAGAAGATAGTGCTCAGTTCTATCAGTTCTGCAAAGAGAGACAATATCGCATCTTAGCGTTTCCGGAAGTGAGGTATCTTCACAAAGGAGATGCGCTTGATTTAGAGATCCTTAAGGCTGGACTTTTGAAAAAGCCGATGGAAGAAGAAGTAAAAGAAGGCCCTTATTTTCTCCTCTCTTTGAAAGTTCTAGAGAGTGTCTATCGAGAAGAAGATATCAAGGAAGCTTCCCGCTTTGCCTCTTCTATTCAATTCTCTTTTTTCCAGAAGAGAGGATCTTTGATCAAACTCGATAATGATGTATCCACTTTGAAAGAAAAAATACAGGTTGCATTGAAAGAAAAAGGCCTTGAAACAAAAGATTATCAAGAGAGAGCAGATTATGAATTATCCGTTATTGAATCGATGGATTTCTGCTCTTATTTCCTCATCGTTCAAGACTATGTGAACTTCGCGAAGCAAAGAGGAATCAAGGTTGGCCCTGGAAGAGGATCTGCCGGAGGTTCTTTGATCAGTTACCTGTTAGGTATCACCGATATCGATCCGATCAGATACCATCTCAGCTTCGAACGTTTCCTCAATCCGAAGAGACAGACCATGCCTGATATCGATATCGATTTTGAAGACACCCGGAGAAACGAAGTTGTCGACCATATCGTTCAAACCTATGGGCAAAACCGAGTCGCAACGATTCGAACATTTGTCACGTTAAAACCGAGAAGTGCTCTCTCCTTTGTTGCGATGGCATATCAAATTCCAGATGCCCATCTAAAAAAACTGACAAGGACAATCTCTGAGAAAGCCAAAGACTTCTCAGAGGCGCAAGCAGATTCAAGCCGTGGTTGGAAGTTTAAGAAATTGATTCAAGACCCCTACTATCTCAACATGGTAAAAAAAGCGGAGAAGCTTCTCTCCCTCCCAATCAACCTCTCCTTCCATGCCCCTGGCATCATCTTAAGCGACAAAGATCTCTATCTCTCCTGCCCGAGAGAAAATGGGAACATCGGGACTGTCGAATACGAATACCCATATTTAGAACGCATGGGTTTCTTAAAATTCGATATTCTTCCTTTGACAAATCTCTCATTCTTAAAGCGAATTGAAACCTTGAGAAAAGAGAACGGAAAGGAAGAAATCGAAATACAAAAGCATCTCGAGGATGAGATGACCTATCTGGTTCTTAACAAGCTTCATCTCGCACTGGTTTTCCAACTTGATGCCACCTCTGGCATGAGATCTGTCATCGAAGAGATTCATCCCTCTTCTTTCCAAGATATCGCCAACATCCTCGCTCTCTATCGTCCTGGTCCAATCAACGAAATACCTACCTATGCAAGAAGAAAGAATCATCAAGAAGAAGTCACTTATCTTGATTCAAGGCTGAAACCGATCTTAGAAGACACTTATGGCATCATGATTTATCAGGAACAGGTCATGCAGACTTTGATGGCGCTAGCTGACTTTGATGCCAGTGATGCCGATCTTTTCCGCAGAGCCATCTCGAAAAAAGATTTGAGTAAAATGCTTCCTTATCAGAAGCAATTCTTAGAAGGTGCAAGGAAAAACGGGGTATCAGAAATCATCGCCAAGAAAATCTATTCTGATATCGAGCGCTTTGCCGGCTATGGTTTCAACAAATCCCACGCCTATTCTTACGCTTTAATCACCTATCAGCTCCTCTTTTATAAAGCCAATGATATTCAAGAGTTCTATACCGCTGCTTTTGAGATCTGTTCGTTAAAGACAGCGACCGGATTCTCACTCGTTCAAGAACTTGAGGAGAGAGGATATCAATTCCTTCCTCCTGATATCAACCTGTCTTCCTTAGAGACCATTCGCTTTGATCGTGAGAAGGTTTATCTTCCTCTATCCAATATCGCACTCTTAGATAAAGAGACCATAAAGCGGATTCTCTCAGAAAGAGAAAATGGACCTTACAAGTCGTTTTATGATTTTTGCTTGCGTAACTACTCTCTTTTCCAAGATCGAAAAGAGAATAGCCTTCTCTCCTTGATTGATGGTGGAGCATTTGATGCTTTCTCAATGACACGAGAAGAGATGAGAGAAAACGCATCGAATTATCTCGGGTTTGCAAAGATGGGATTCTCCGAAGAAAAAATTGTTCCAGAGAGAGGACAAGAAGTCAAAATCGGTTTGAGATTGCTTCGAGAAAAAGACGCTTTAGGCGTAATTCTCACCAAGAGAATTACCAATTCTCCTACAAAAGAAAGAAAAGCCTATCTAGTAGAAGACAACACCTTCTTGGCGCTCGATTCTAGAATCACTGTGACAGATGGATGGGAAAGTTATGATGCCGTTGTACAGAAAGGCATCACTCTCAATAGAGGAGATGTCATCACCTGTCGAGAAGAGAAAAATTATGGGAAGATTTTCTTACATGAAATCAAAGTGAGATCAGAGAGGTAACCTATGAAAAAAACATATATTGTCGACGGAAATTCACTTCTGTTCCGTGCTTACTATTCCACCGCTTACACCGGAAACCTCATGACCACTAAAGAGGGAATCCCGACCAATGCGATCTTTGCATTCCATAACCTCATCAAGAAAATCAAAGCTCTTTTGAAAGAAGGAGATCATCTTTTTGTCAGCTTTGACACAGGAAAAGAAACCTTCCGAAAGAAAGAATTTGGCGAATACAAAGCCCAAAGAGCACCCGCTCCTCAAGAGCTTGTTTGCCAGATGCCGATCGCTAGAGAGCTCCTGGATGCGATGAACATCTGCTGGGATGAAAAAGAAGGATACGAAGGAGATGACTTAGCTGGTTCCATGGCAAAACTCGCGATCGAACGCGGGGAAGAAGTGAGACTCTACACCTCTGATAAAGACTTCTTACAGTTATTAGATCTCTCTGATAACATCACCTGTGAAATTTTGAAGAAAGGTTTAACCGAGACCATCTGCTACACCAAAGCAAACTTAGAAGAACTTTTCGGATTACGTCCAGACCAAATTGTCGACTACAAAGGAATCGCTGGAGATAGCTCTGACAATTACAAAGGAATCAAAGGAGTCGGTGATAAAACCGCGATGAAGCTTCTAAAAGAGCATGGTCACTTAGAAGATATCATCACCTATGCCAAAAGCCATCCGGAGAACAAGACCAACCAAAAGTTCATCGAGAGTGAGAAGGAAGCGTTATTCTTTAAATCCCTAGCGACTATCTACACCGATCTCGATATGAACGCTGATTTTGAGAAATCTCAATATCGTCCTTATGAGAAATCAAAATTATCCGCATTCTATCGAAAATACCAGATGAATCATTTCATCAGTGTTATCAATAAGATGCCTGGGATGATTGACGATACGACACACCAGCTTTCTCTCTTTGATGATGACTTATCATTCCAAGAAGAAAAAGAAATAGCAAAGAGCCGTCCCACTAGAATCATCTCTTCTTTTTCTGAAATTCCAGATTCCGTCGGAGCGTTTTATCTTGAGGCAAACGGCGAGAACGAAAACACCGCCACGCTTTTGTCTTTTCTTTTCGCCACTCATGATTGCATCTATCAGCTCCCGCTAAAAGATGCAAAAGCAGACACTTCCTTATCTGCTTTCTTAGCGGATAAAAACAAGAAACTTGCCGTCTATGACTACAAATCGATTCTTGTCCTCTTATCGAGATTCTCTTTTATAAAACTTGAAGGAGTGTCTTTTGATCTTCTCCTTGCGACCTATCTTCTCAATCCAGATGTCGGGCAAAGAGTCGACTCTCTCTTCTTATCCTATGACATCAGTCTCAATCCAGACCTCAACCTCGCCATTCAAATTTGCTCTTACACTCTCGACCTCAAAGATAAAGTCGAAGAAGAGCTGAAGAAGAACGGTCAGGAAGAGCTTTTCTCCAAAGTTGAGCTTCCTCTTGCAAACATCTTAGCGAACATGGAAATAGAAGGATTCCCCATCGATTTACCCACCTTAGCAAAAATCGATGCAGACTACAAAGAGATCCTTTCTGAATGTCAAAGAAAAATCTACGAGCTTGCCTCTCATGAGTTCAATCTCAACTCGCCAAAGCAGGTGGAGGCTGTCCTTTTTGACGAGTTAGGAATCACGAGAAACAAAGGAGAGAAAGGAACAGGAATCGAAGTTCTTAACGCTCATAAAGATGACCATCCGATCATACCTCTCCTCATCGAATATCGGCTCTATAACAAACTTGTCTCCGGATATACGACTACACTTCCAAACCACACCCAAAAAGATGGAAAGATCCATGCGATCTATAACCAAGCGCTCACCACGACAGGAAGACTCTCCATGAGCGAACCAAATCTCCAGAACATCTCCATTCGAAACGAAGAAGGAAAGAGCATCCGCAAAGCGTTCTTCTACCCAGAAGATGATGTCGTCATCCTCTCGTTAGATTACTCACAAATCGAGCTTAGAATGCTCGCTCATATCGCAGATATCAAAGTCTTGCAGGAAATCTTCCACGAGGGACAAGATATCCACAGAGCGACTGCAAGCCGTGTCTTCCACGTTCCTTTCGATGAAGTCACCGATGAGATGAGAAGACGTGCAAAAGCAGTCAACTTCGGTATTGTTTACGGAATTTCTCCCTATGGATTATCTAATCAATTAAACATCTCCACCAAAGAAGCCAGCGAGTTAATCTCTCAGTTTAAAGAGACATTCCAAGGCATCGATGAATTCCAAAAGAGCGCGATTGAACACGCGAGAGAAAACGGTTATATCACCACGATTTTAAATCGCAGACGCTATCTTAAAGATATCAACTCTTCCAACAGAGCACTCCGTCAATTCTCTGAGAGAGCAGCAGTCAACGCCATCATCCAAGGTTCTGCTGCTGACTTGATCAAAGTCGCGATGATCCGTTGTGAAGAAGCCTTAAAAAATTATCAGAGCAAACTGATTTTACAAATTCACGATGAACTCTTGTTCAAAGTTCCAGTCTCAGAGCTTGAAGAAGTGAGAGCGGTTTTGATTGATTGCATGGACAACGCTCTCAAGCTGAAAGTCCCTTTGAAAGTCGACGGCAGCGCTAAGAAAACATGGTACGAGGCACACTGATATGCCAGAGCTTCCTGAAGTAGAAACAGTCAGAAAAGAACTATCCAAGCAAGTGACAGGTCTCACTTTTGAAACAGTCACCTGCTTTTATCAGCCTTCTTTTTCAAAAGGCTCTGATTCCATCACCGGAAGAAAAATCGATGATGTGGAACGGAGAGGAAAATACCTCATTTTCTGTTTGGATGATGGTTCAAGACTCCTCATTCATCTGAGGATGGAAGGAAAGCTTTTCTTTCTTCCGAAGTTAGAAAAAAAAGAAGATTATCGTCATGTCACTGTCGAATTTTCATTCAAAGAGACAGAGAAGAGACTCTATTTTATCGATGTCCGTAAATTCGGAAGAGTTCAACTCCTTAGCCAAGGAGAAGAAGGACCTCTTTCTAATCTTGGACCGGAACCTTTTGATGTAGAAGATATCAAAGAGATCTACAAGAAAATCCACTCCTCAAAGAAGCCGATCAAAGAGCTTCTTTTAGATCAGACCATCCTCTCTGGAGTCGGAAATATCTACGCGGATGAAATTCTCTTCAAAAGTGGAATTTCTCCATTCCAAAAAGGTAATTTGCTCAAAATCGATGATGTGAAACGAATCATTGACAACGCGAAAGAGATTTTGTCCCTTGCAATCGAACATAACGGCAGCACTGTGAGAAGTTATCAGGCGAGCAAAACGATAGAAGGATCTTATCAAGACTTTCTAAAAGTCTACGGAAAACAAGGTCAACTTTGTCCAAAATGTCATCGTTATCACATTGAAAAGAAACAGCTCTCCGGAAGAGGAACAAGCTACTGCCCACACTGCCAAAATGTCGGAATCAGCGTCTGCATCACCGGAAAAATCGCTTCTGGAAAAAGCTTAGCCACCTCTTATTTCCAAGAAGAAGGCTTCATCGCCTTCAGTGCAGATGATGAGATTCATAGGATGTATAAGGAAAAGGAATTCAAAGCGAAAATCAAAGCGAACTTCCCGTTCTTGTTCACTCCTTATCTCAACAAGAAAAAGATTTCAAAATTGCTTCATACGGATAAGAGATTTCGAAGACAATACGAAGCGTTTCTCTACCGGGAATTGAAAGAGAGAATGTTCGCTTTCTTCCTGAAAAACAACGGGAAGAAGAAAGTGTTTGAAATCCCTCTAGTTTTTGACGCATCGATGGAAAAACTTTTCACTTATCTTGTCGGAGTCGAGACAACAAAGCAAAAAGAACATCTTCTCATGCGAGGTGAAGATCCAGATAGAGCTTCCTTCAACAAGCTAAACTCCTATGATCAACATCGTGAGGAATTAGATTACATCCTCAAGACAGATGGAACAAAAGAAGAGCTGAAAGAGAACGTGAAGAAGCTGATTGAAAAATTGTAAGAAAAAGTCCTTTCCTCCGCTTGGAAGAAAGGACTTTTCTTATTTCTTATCACGATATAACTTCTTTTCTTCTTTATTGTCAAACTGATGTTTCAAGGTTTTATCATGGAAGACATCTTTCTTGACAATATATGGGTTTTCTAAGCCAATTTTCTTTGCTGTACGCCTTAAATGATAACGTTCTGCCGCAGTGGAATAATAGGTTCGATTCAATCTGTGATCTTCTTGATCACGCTCGATCTCTAACCGCATCATATCTAAGAGCTGATCCACTTTTGAGCCAATTTCAAAAGTCTTGCTGTATTCGATATAGCGTTTAGAGAGAGCTTCTTTCTCTTCGGGATGTTCGATGAAATATTCGATTTTATCTCTGAGATCCAATGGTTTTCCTTTGCGGAAGAGACACTTCTCATCCAAAGCGAAGTGATTGGTCGCGCTGTATTTCGAGTCAGAGATAATTGGAACCTTTCCACAAGAGAAAGCTTCAACACAGGCGATCGCTTCACTCTCGATATCTGAGGCGTGAATATACAAATCAGTGTAGTTGATAACATTCCTTAACTCTTTTTGGCTACAGAACTTGAAGATGGCCGGATTTGCAAGATAGCGTTTGGACATCTTTTCATAGTGTTTTCTCTTGGGGCCTTGTCCGCATAAAATCAATTGAATCTTTTCATTGTACTTGCTGTGCCCGATCGCTTTGATGATGAGATCTTGTCTCTTCTCTCCGGAGAGACGGCCGATCATCAAGATGACAAATTTGTCTTTGAACTCCTCCGGCTTCTTCACATCCATCGGGATGAAATACGGGGAGACACCATTTGAGATGGCGTGGATATCTCCGTGATATCCATGTGCAATCATAAGGTCTCTCATGGTCTCACTAGGAGTGTGAATTGTTCTCGTGTAAAGATATGCAAAGTGGTTTAACAAATAATAGATGAAGGAATTGACAATCTGAATATGTCCGAGATGGATGTTGTAAGAGATGGTGTCCGGCTGAAGATGATAGGCGCTTGTGACTGGAATCGACATAATCTTAGCGACTCTTCTCACCTTCGCTTCCAATGCGAAAGGAACCATGATGTGAACCACATCAGAGCCCTTGATAAATTCTGCAATTTTCTTTTCATCACAATCAGCAAAGGTGTATCCATTTCCTGTGATGAGGAAATCAAAGACAGGAATTATTACTCTATCGCACTCTAAGATTTTAAATATCTTCAAACTCTCAAAATCTGCGTTTTTCGGGACATAAGCGATAATTCTCACCTCATTCCCTTTATTGACCATCAGCTCTGCCATGCGCATGGCGGTGACTGTAGTTCCATTATTTTTGTCTCCAAAGGAGTCAATGACAATTGTAATTACCATGTTTCCACCTGTTACCCTATTTTCTCACCCTTTGAGAATGGTGTCAAATTTTCTAAACATTTGTCTCAGTTAACCAAAGAGGAGCAGTGCTGAATTCTTTCTTTTTGATCGGACAGTTTTCAGAAAAAATGAGCTGATAAGCGTTCAACATCATTCTTCCTTTTTGCCCTTCCTGATATTTCTTATCTCCAATCAAGGTGTAATGAAGACTCAAAAGCGCGAGACGGATTTGATTTTGTCTTCCTGTTTCGATTTCAATCTTCAACACCGTCTGATTTCCACGATAAGAGACTGCGGTTAAATTCGTGATTGCTTCTTTAGCGCCCTCTTTCTTCGTTGAGACATAAGTCACATTCGACTTCAGGTTCCGTTTAAGGTACTGTACGACTCTTTTTTTGGTCCCTAATGGAATGTGCTCTTGGATAAGGGCTTCATAGATGCGTCTCACTTTCCGCTCTTCAAACTCTTTTTGAAGTATTTCCTTCATTCGGATGTTCTTCGCGAACACGAGAATCCCGGAAGTGTCACGGTCTAAGCGATGGACAACAAAAATCTTCTCATTCTTGTGATTGATGTATTCTCTCACTTGATGGTAAAGATTGTTGTAATCTCCAGGCTCTTTCGCGATTGATAGCAAACCGCTTCGCTTATATACGGCGATGATTTCCTTATCTTCGTATATGATCCTGAAAGGAGTGTTTTGCTTTTTCATGCCCCTATTTTAAGTCTTTCTCTTTCCCCTGTCACCCTGAAAATGGTTAAGGTTACAAAAGAGAGTGCAATGACAACTCAATTTCTTTGATATGATAATAATGACATGTATCAAATCGGTGAAATCATAGAAGTCAATTCCAAAAGATACCAGATTGTAAAAGCAATCGGCAAAGGAAAAGGAGGCTATTCCTTCTTAGCCCTTTTGGATGGAAAATATTACACATTGAAACAAATCCATCACGAGCCTTGCTCTTACTATTCCTTTGGAAACAAAATCGAAGCGGAACAAAACGATTATCAAAGGTTAGTAAAACTCCCGATTTTACTTCCGAAGCTGATTGAAATTGATTTTGAAAAAGAGATTATCATCAAAGAATACATCGATGGAGAGACAATTTCCTCTCTTCTTGAAAAAGGAGAAGATGTTTCAAAATACATCGGACAGCTAGAATCTTGGCTCCCAACTCTTTATCGTGCAGGTCTTAACATCGACTACTACCCGACCAATTTTATCGTAAAAAAAGAGGAAGATAGAATCTATTACATCGATTACGAGTGCAATCAGTATCACCCCGAGTGGGATTTTGAAACCTGGGGCAAAGGCTACTGGACCAAAGAAAAACCGATTTCATAAATTATTTCTTTATGAAAAGAATTTTCCCCTGTATAATGGAGTTTTGAGAAATGGAGAACACGAATATGGAAATCAAAGACTATCCGAATGTCACTCTTCTCAATCACCCTCTCTTAAAACACAAGATTTCAATCTTGCGAGACGAGAAGACACCAACCAGCGAATTCAGACAAGTTGTCAAAGAAATCGCCATGATGGAAGGCTATGAAGCCCTCAAAGACGTCGAGACGAAAGAAGTTCTCATCAAAACACCTATTGAAGAGACCAAGCAGCCTGTCGTCGAAGGAAAGAAGCTCTGCTTCGTTCCGATCTTAAGAGCGGGTATGGGTATGGTCGATGGCTTCACTGCCTTAGTCCCTACCGCGAGAGTCGGTCACATCGGCCTCTACCGCGATGAAGTTACCCACGAACCCCACGAGTATTACTGCAAACTCCCTAACAACTTGGAAGAGAAACAGATTTATGTCCTCGATCCGATGTTAGCAACCGGTGGCTCTGCAATCGATGCTGTTAAGCTTTTAAAGCAGCACGGTGCCAAGCACCTTCACTTCGTTTGCATCATCGCCGCCCCCGAAGGAGTGAAAGCGTTCTGCGAGGCCTATCCTGACATCCCGCTCACTGTCGGAGCTCTCGATCGTCAGCTCAACGAAAACGCTTATATCTGCCCTGGATTAGGTGATGCTGGAGATCGTATCTTCGGAACTACAATCGACTAAACAACAATAGCGCAGCCTAAAAAGCTGCGCTTTTCTTATGCCTTTTCTTAAAAAATAGCATCAAAAAAGTTCTATTTGTTCAAAAATGATAAACAACAAATCACGTGGTAAAATGTTGTATAGTTATATTTCTCATTTTATTATATGTATGTTGCGCATAAATTTAGCGCATTTAGAAAAGTAAATGGAAGCTATTACATTCTACTTTCTAAGAAAGAAATATGTTATTTCACGTAATATTTATCCAAAAGAAAAAAATCAAAACATGGCAAATTTATTGATATTTTTCCCGCCATAAAAATGATAGTTAATTTTGCAATGTTTTAATGCTTTTTTGGCTTGTTTTGTTATAAATCAATCGATAGAATGTTATCGGATAAGGCAGGGGAAAAAGATGAAATTAACTTTTCGTTGGTACGGACCTGACGACAACATCCCGTTATCTTTTATTCGGCAAATTCCGAATATGAGCGGTGTTGTCACCGCATGTTACGATGTTCCAGTCGGCGAAATCTGGAAGGATGAAACGCTTGATCTTCTCAAAGAAGAAGCGAACAAGAATGGATTAGAGATGGAAGTCATCGAATCGATTCCGGTTCACGAGCACATCAAATTAGGATTAGAAGACAGAGATCATTTGATCGACAACTACATTGAAAACATCAGAAAGTGTGCAAAGCATGGAGTCAAGTGTGTCTGCTATAACTTCATGCCAGTTTTCGATTGGCTGCGCACCACGATGCATCATGTCAATCCAGACGGCAGTGATTCACTCGCTTACTCTTACGAAGACTTCCTCAAAGTAGATCCGAAGAATCTGCATCTTCCCGGTTGGGATGAATCTTATTCTTCCGAAGAGCTCCAGAGTTTGATGAGTCAGTATCAGAACATGACTCACGATGATCTGTTCAACAATCTTGTCTATTTCTTGAATAGAATCATCCCTGTATGTGAAGAAGTAGATATCAACATGGCAATCCACCCTGATGATCCGCCGTGGGATATCTTCTCTCTCCCTCGCATCATCTCTAACGAGGAGAATCTCGACAGGCTCTTTAACGCAGTTCCTTCCACTAGAAATGGTCTGACATTATGCACAGGGTCTTTTGGAGCCGGAAGACACAATGACCTTGTCAAAATGGCAGCGAAGTACACCGCTCAAAAAAGAGTTCACTTCGTCCACCTCCGCAATGTGAAGTGGGATGGTGATCACGACTCTTTCTGCGAAGTGGGACACTGCACCAAAGATGGAAGCCTAGACATGGCTGAAATCGTTAAAGCTTTAGTGAAAAACGGATTTGACGGCTATGTGAGACCTGATCACGGAAGAAATATCTTCGGTGAAAACGGAAAGCCGGGCTATGGTTTATACGATAGAGCGCTTGGAGCTACCTACATCAACGGTCTATTCGAAGCATTTGAAAAGGTGAAAGATTTGCTGTAATTCGCCAAAACAAAGCAACAAAAACAAGGAAATAACTTTGAAAGACAAAGTTGTTCATAAGGAGGAAAAATGAAATTAGCTGATTTGAAAAAAGGCAAAGCAGTCGGTTTCTATGTCACACTAGGACTGATTCTTGCCTCCCTGATCACTGCGATTGTCTACATCGCGTGCTTCTTTGGGACAGACGAGATGAATTACGTCTCGTTTGCGATTCTCCTTTTAGGAGCTATCGCCTCTGGCGCTCTCGTGTTCTTCAAGAAATACACCATCGCCAGCTATGTCGTCGCCTCTTCGATCTTCCTCGCACTCCTCTTCTACATCTACGCAGTTTACTACTATGTCTCTGTCGTCTTAGTCGGTATCGATCTCGATCACTTCTCCGCCCAGTTCATCATCACGACAATCTTCTTCCTTCTCTCTTTCATTGCTGGTGTCGTCAATGTGTTCTTGCCGCAAGTGAAAGAAGAAGAAATCCCTGTCGAAAGTGAGGTGAAAGAATGAAAAACAAAGTTCTCGTTCCAAAGATCAGTGTCGTCACAACCTCGATCTTAACTGGATTGTTCTTAGTAGGAACTGTCATCGCCTCTGAGAACACCAATGCCATCAACAACGCTCTCAATATCATCCCGTTAAAAAGAGTAGAAACAGGTGATTCTAATGCAGACACCGAATACTACAAATCCAAATTCAAATCAGTCAAAGAACTCTTCGAGGAAGGAACAAAAACCTGCGAAGAGATTGAAGCGGAAGGTGCTACTTTAATCAAAAATGAAAACAATGCCCTCCCGTTAAGCAAAGGAAACAAAGTCAGCTTGATGGGCATCTCTTCTATCGACATCGCTTATGGTGGAAAAGGAAGTGCTCAGGCTCAAGGCGCAGGAGATCCAATCGACCTTCAGGAAGGCTTAACCGCTGCAGGATTAGAAGTGAACCCCACAGCAACCGCCTTCTATAAATCCAACAACAGCTACAAGCGTTCCGGAAGAGGATCCAGTGCAAAAATCAATGATGCTCCCATCGCTGATATCAAAGCGAACGCAGATCTTCTCAGTTCCTTACAGACTTATGGCGATGCTGCAATCTTCACATTGTCTAGACCTGGTGGCGGAGAAGGAAGCGACTTCTCAAGCACCGGAACCGATGGAGAAAACGGCAATTATCTCAGACTCAACCAAAACGAAAAAGACTGCTTAAAGCTCTTAAAATCCTACAAAGATCAAGGAAAGATCAAAAAAATTATCATCTTATTGAACACCTCGAACCAACCCGAATGTGATTTCCTTGACAACTCAGAATACGGAATCGACAGTGCTCTCTGGATTGGAAACACAGGTATTTCTGGCCTAGCAGCAGTCGGTAAGATCTTAGTGGGAGACATCAATCCGAGCGGACATCTCTCCGACACAATGTGGTACTCTCACGCAGATAATCCCGTTCAGAACAACTTCGGCGCTTATAAATATCCAAATGCTGGAGATTACGAAATCCCAGAAAGCAACAAATACAGCACCTATGTCACCTATCAAGAAGGCATCTACTTAGGATATCGCTACACCGAAACAAGATATTACGATGTCGTCAGAAAACGAGCAAAAGCTGGAACATTCGATTACGCTAACACCGTCTACCGCCCGTTTGGTTACGGAGAATCCTACACGACATTTGAATATTCCAATTTCAAAGTCGAGACAGAACATAAGAAATTCAAAGTCACAGTTGATGTGAAAAACACCGGTTCCGTCGCCGGCAAAGATGCCGTTCAGATTTACGCTAGCAAGCCTTACACCGAATACGATGTTCAGAATCACATCGAAAAAGCAGCTGTCGAATTAGTGGGTTTTGCCAAAACTGGCCTCATCGAAGCAGGAAAGACACAAACTGTCGAAATTGACATCGACAAATACAACCTCACTAGCTTTGACGCCTACAACTTTGGTACCTACATCATCGAGAAAGGTGAATACAAACTCACCGCCGCTCAGGACTCTCACGAAGCTGTCAACAACATCTTAGCTCAGCAAGGCTTCACCAGTGCAGATGGCATGGTCGGACAAGGAAACAGCAACTTAGTCAAGACCTTCTCCTTAAATGAAGACACCACCAGTTATTCCAAATCCAAAGCGACTGGAAATGAAGTCAAGAGCCTCTTCGCTGAAGCGGACATCAACCGCTATCACGGAAAAGGAGACAATGAAGTCACCTACCTTTCCAGAAACGATTGGCAGGGAACATACCCGACCTCTGAAGTCAAATTGAATATGACTGGCGCCTTAGCCAAAGATCTTGTCGATCAGGAGAATCCTAAGCTCATCGATACAAGTGATGAGGAACTCCCGCCGATGGGTGTCAACAAAGGCTTGACCTTAATCGACCTCATGCAGGATACCGAAGGAAATCCGATTCCGGAAACCAGCGCTCTCTGGGATGAATTCGTTCAACAGCTCACCTTCGATCAGCTCCAAGATCTCGTCGGTATCGGTTTGAGAAAAACGATCGGTATCACCGAAATCAACAAGCCGGAAACTGTTGAGCACAACGGTCCTTTAGGACTTGTCTTATCTTATGGTAACAACAAAGATGGTTTAGCCGCTAGAACGGAAGATCCGGATAAGAATCTCGTTCCTCCTTATTATCCTAACATCGGGCTCTTAGCCGCCACTTTCAACAAAGACCTCGCCACCAAATTCGGTGACATGATGGGTGAAGATTCTATCTGGGCTGGATTTGCAGGTCTCTACGGTATCGGTCTTAACACCCACCGCTCTGCTTATGAAGGAAGAGCCTACGAATACTGGAGCGAAGATCCGCTCTTAAGTGGAGAAATGGTCGCCTGTGAAGTCAAAGCCTTACAGTCCCACGGCTGCAACGGCTACATCAAACACTTCGCGCTCAATGAACAAGAAACGCAAAGAAACAGCATCTGTGTCTGGCTCAACGAGCAGACCCTCCGCGAAATCTACTTAAAACCGTTCGAATACGCAGTCATCGAAGGTGGAGCCAACAACGCCATGGTCTCCTTCTCTCGAATCGGTGCGGTGAACTGCACCGCCAGCAAGACCTTGTTGACCGACTTCTTACGCGGAGAGCTCGGTATGAAAGGTCTTGTCATCACGGATATGTATCAGATCGGATACACCCAAGAACAGTTCCCTTGCTTCTTGATGGCCGGTGTTGATCTCTGCGATGGTGAGCTCAAGAAAGCTTTCAACCTCGATTATTTGAAGAATAACGCAAATGTTGTCAAGCAGCTCCAAACTGCTGCAAAGCGCATCCTCTACTCCACTCTCCACAGCAACGCCATGAATGGAATCTCCATCACAACCAAATTTGTCCCCTACACTCCTGGCTGGAAGATCGCACTTTACTCCGTCGATGCCGTCATCGGTGCTCTCTTCTTAGCCAGCATCGCCTTCGCTGTTCTCGTCTTTGTCAAATCAAAAAAAGTTGCATAAATAAAAAAGAAAGGAAAAAAAGCAATGAAAAAGAAATTTTTATCTCTCATCTTAACTGCAGCCTCCGGCCTCTTATTATCTGGCCTTACCGCCTGTGGCGGAACAAGCGAAGGTCCCGTTGAGAACCCGACTGACAAACCCAGCGAGGTTCAACAAGAGACAAAGCCTGAAGTCGACAACTTCAAACTCAAATTCGAAGGTAAAATCACCTTAAAAGAAGTTGAGCATGATGTCGCCTTAAAGCTCTATGAAGACTTAACCGCAAAGTTAGTTGTCCCCTCCATCAGTTATGAGAAAACTGGAACCTACGCTTTTATCGAAGGTATCGGTTATGAATTCACCATCACCGGCTTTGACAAAGTCACCACCACTTGGAGTGAAGAGACCAAAGAACATGTCGTTGAATTCACCATCAAAGCAGGTGATAACGGAAGCGGAACCGTGACCTTGAAGTTAAAGGATGAAAGCTTCACCCCAAGCGCTTCTTCCAACATCAAGAACAGATTCATTGAATCCACCGCCTTCACCGGTTCTTTTGCCTTCGGTGAAACCAAGTACACTGTCAATGTCACCATGAACTTAGATGGTACCTTGAAGATGGATTTAGGCGCTCAGGAATTCTTAAACAAAACTGGAACCTGGACCTACGAGAACAACACTTTCAAGATCACTGTCGATGGAGTTGAATATTCCTCCACATTTGATTTAGGAACCGGTCTCTACACCATCCCTTACAAATACAAAGGAAGTGAAGCCTCTGTCGACTGCACCTTAACCTGGAACCCAACTGTGAAAACATTCTCTGGCAAGAATGCTGTCGACTTCGGTGGCATCTCTTGTGATGTTTACATCTACAACAACCAAACTGCTTTATTTGACATCACCTGTGATGCTGCTCCGATGCCTCAGTTCCAAACCATGTTCGACAGGACCTTAACTTGGACTACCACCAAAGGTGCTTACACCTTTGTTAATGGTGAAGAAACCTTCACTCAGGTGACAAGAGAAGATGGCACTGTCGGTCTTGATTACATCTTACACGGCGAGAGAGATATCACCATTAAATTATCCTTAGTCGATGATGAAGTCCACGGCTTATACAGCAAAGAGGCGACAAAGTTCGGCGACGTCACCAACCGCTTCATCTTCAAAGAAGAAGGTGTTGTCATCAGAGATATCGATGGCGCAGGTCCTGCTTCCACTATGTTTGATGGCCAGGGAACCTACACTTTTGAAAACAATGTCATCTCCGTCCAGTTCACAGGCGAAGAGAATCCTAGTGTCTCCACATGGGATGAAGCAACCGGAACCTATACTCTCAACTACACTCTTGCCGGAACTGATATGACCATCAACTTCGTCAACACTTACGCTATCTGGGGTAAGTAAATAAACAC
This sequence comes from Bacilli bacterium, assembly GCA_022774485.1. GTDB lineage: Bacteria > Bacillota_I > Bacilli_A > RFN20 > CAG-288 > Enterosoma. The sequence continues at coordinate 2,892 of JALFLX010000035.1, read as the reverse complement.
TTGTAGGGGCGGTAAAAGCCGCCCCTTTCCATGCTCTATATAATATGAATGAAATTCAGGCGTTTTCTTTCGAAAAGTGGTAGAAAATGTTTGACAATCCGATATAGAGCGAGTAGAATAATCACTGCGAAAATCGCGACTGAGAAAGAGAACGCCCGTTCTCACCTGACTGGATTTCGTTCTGGTGGGTCAAACGCTTGAGTTGGTCTCGCACAAATCAAGTAAAACAGCTTGTTCTGTTTTCTTTGTGTGGGCTATCAATGGCAACTGGCGGGTCTCTCTCGGGACCCGCTTTTTTCGAAAACATGGAGGAAGAGTCTTATATATAACAAGTATCAAAACCAGCAATTTCGTCCCAAAAACAACGACCGCGAATTAGTCAACGAAAGAATCCATTTCAAAGAGGTGCTCCTCATCGGACCACAAGGCGAAAGCTTCGGTGTCGTCCCGATGAAAGTCGCACTCCAAAAATCCTACGATTATCAAATGGATCTTCTCTGTGTCTCCCCGCAAGCACATCCGCCAGTCTGCAAGATTGTCGACTACGGAAAGTACAAGTTCGATAAGGACAAGAAAGCGAAAGAGGCTAAGAAGAATCAGAAAAAGACAATCGTCAAAGAGATTCGTTTCACTGCGACAACTGACACTCACGACTTAGAGACCAAAGCGAAAGCTGCAATCAAGTTCCTAGCCGATGGAATGAAAGTGAAAGTCGCTGTTTACATCAAGGGAAGAATGATGCAGAGAATGGACATCGTCAAAGAGACGCTCGGCCAATTCTTAAGCATGGTCAAAGATTACTGCTCCACCGATAAAGAGCCGGAGCTGTTAGGAAAAGATTATTTCGTCATGCTGAATCCAAAGCCGATTAAAAAACAGGAGGGCCAGAAAAATGCCAAAAATGAAGAGTAAACGTGGTGCCGTCAAGAGATTCAAAATCACAGCGAGCGGCAAGGTCAAGTAGTGGAATCAGAACACAAGCCACCTCTCTCACAATAAGACCCATAAGATGATCCGTCACAACCGTAAGGCAAGATACCTTAACAACGTTCAGTCTAGAAAGATGACTGGATTGATCAGCAAGTAAAGAGAGGTAAGAAATCATGAGAGTTAAACGTGGTACCGTCAGACATGATAACCGTAAACGCATCTTACAGAGAGCCGAAGGTTATTATGGTTCTAGACATAAATTATTTAAAACTGCGAAAGAGGCCGTCTTAAAGGCTGAAGCGCATGCGTTCAACGGACGTAAAGAGAGAAAGCAGGACTATCGCAAGCTTTGGATCAGACGTATCTCTGCTGCTTGCAAACTCAACGACATCTCTTACTCCCAGTTCATGCACGGCTTGGATCTCGCGGAAATCAAGCTCAACAGAAAGATGCTTTCCGAGATTGCTTCTAACGAGCCGGAACAGTTCGCTTCCTTAGTTGCGACTGCTAAAGCCGCCCTCAGCAAGTAAGTCAAAACACTGCCCTAAAAGACAGTGCTGTAAGCAAAAAACAACCTCATCCGAGAGTGAATCACTCAAGGGTGAGGTTTTTTCATGCTAGAACTTCATCGATGAACTTATTTTGATTCACTAGTCTTGGCCATAAATTGACGTCACAACAAAGCAAGGATTTTTTCTATCGAAGTCCAGGAATGATAGATGCTCAATTGATAACAAACTGCTAACACACTCCTCGATTTCACAAAAAAGTCCAATAGACTCTCCTTTTTGACATTCAGCATGATAGTTTTGGTTTATTTCTCATCTCTTTCGCTGCTGTAATACAAGTTTTTGATGAAAAAATCCCGGCTTGAACCGGGATGATTTGCTAAAACTCTTCTTCTTGTCCTTTGGCGATACGCTCCACAGCAACATTTTTCACACAATCTCTAACCATGGTCTCATAATCAAAGGAAGCTTCGATTCTTTCAACAACTTCAAGGTTCGGATGGGTGACAGGGTCTTTTAAGGTGAAGATAGTACAGCAATCCTCGTAAGGACGAATAGAGATGTCATACGTTCCAATCTCCTTCGCGAGGTCGATAATCTCTGTCTTATCCGCACAGGCTAAGGGCCTGATTAAAGGAAGAGTAGAGACACGCTCGATGACATTCATCGAAGGTAAGGTCTGCGAGGCGACCTGTCCGATACTCTCTCCAGAAGAGAGAACAAGACAGTTATGTTTATCGGCGATACGACAGGCGATGCGAAGCATCATTCTTCTCATGATAGTCACACAATAAGAAGGTCCTGCCACCTCATAAATTTTCTTCTCAAGATCTGTGAACGGAACGATATAAAGCTTGATAGAGGGCTGGTAATCATTAAGAACATAGAGAAGGTCATGAATTTTCTCAATAACAGCTTCTGAGGTATAAGGAGGTGCTGCAAAGTGAATGCATTCAAGCTTCACACCTCTTTTCATCATCAAATAAGCAGCGATGGGAGAATCGATTCCACCAGAGAGGAGACAGAGTGATTTTCCAGCGATTCCTAGCGGGTATCCACCCATACCTTTTTCTTTCTTGGAATAGACATAAGCGCCTTCTAAGCGAATCATGATGTGAACATAAGTCTCCGGATGATGAACATCAACTTTGATGCCATCGATACTTCTTAGCAGATAAGATCCGACCATTCTCGAAAGCTCATCTGAGTGGATTTCAAAGGTTTTATCCGCACGTCTTGTCTCCACTTTAAAGGTCTTAGCACCGGTCTGTAAAAGCGCGTGTTTTGCTTCTTCCTGGATGGCTTTAACTTCTTTCTCAACGTGGCGTGCAAAGCAGAAAGAACCGATGCCAGAGACTTTCTTCAACGGCCCTTTCACATCGTCGAAAGAGACGCCGTTCAATAAGATGTAGATGTGATCTTTTCTGACATCATATTTGAGTTCTTTAAAATC